>DASXWI010000609.1:0-2687 GCA_036503755.1 Saprospiraceae bacterium
GTACGGACTTGATTTCAATATTCGAAAGGATAGTCGTCTGCTAACAAAATTGGTAGATGCCATTCCGGGTATTCAAACAAAAGAAGCTTCCAATTTCAATTGGAGTGCAGAGTTTGCCCAGCTGTTGCCAGGAACATCGAACATCGTGGATGGAACAGGCACCGGCTACATCGATGATTTTGAAAACACAGCCACGCCTTACTCCTTGTTAAATCCCATTTCCTGGAAACTTGCTTCTGTCCCAGCCGAATTTGATCCCAGTAGCGGCATACCAGATGACCTCAGGGCAGGTTTTAGACGGGCCAAACTTGCCTGGTACCAGATAGATAATCAGTTTTATCGGGATGGCGGTCAATACAAGCCGGAGAACATCACTGATGAAGATCTCAAAAACCATTATGTACGTGCGGTGGGTCCACAGGAAATTTTTCCGGAACGTTATCGAACCCAAGGAAATTTCTTCGAACAAATTCTGGACGTAGCCTATTATCCTACCGAACGAGGACCCTATAACTATACCACTAACCTTGTAGAGCGAAATAATTTCCCTGAACTTCCAAACCCCACAGACAATTGGGCAGGTATAACAACAGCCATCAGAACAGAAGTTGACTTTAATAAAGCCAACATCGAATACATTGAATTCTGGTTGTTGGATCCGTTTATTAATACACCTAACGGCAAAATCATTGACGGAAGATTTGATGATAACAATGACACAGGCGGAAAACTGATTTTCCATCTTGGAAACATCTCTGAAGATGTGATGCGGGATTCCAAGCATGCTTTTGAAAACGGCCTTCCTCCAAATGGTGACCTCAGTCTCACTCCTAAAAATAACTGGGGTTACGTAACCGATCAGCAATACCTTACCAATGCCTTTGACAACGAAGGATCATCCAGAAAAAATCAGGATGTTGGACTTGACGGTATTTCCAATAGCGGAACAACTAAAGAGGAAGATTATTTTAAAACTAATTTCCTGGATGTTGTTGACAATACTCTTTCTGCTGACGCATTTGACGTGGTGAAGGGCGATCCCTCAGCAGATGACTTCCAATATTTTCTAGGTGATGCGTTAGACCAGAACGATGCGCAGCTTTTGGAACGATATAAAAACTTCAATGGCATGGAAGGTAATTCACCAGTGGTACAAGGTAACGACCCTATTGCGCGATCGGGAAGCCCCTACCCTGATAATGAAGATTTGAATGTTGACAATACTATCAGTGAACTGGAAGAGTATTACAAGTATGAAATGGAACTAAGACCCAATTCATTTAAGATCGGTGAGGGTTTTGTTGTTGATCAGATTAAAACGAACGCTGGCGATAACAACCCGGAAGAAGTAACCTGGTATTTGTTTCGAATTCCTGTTCAGCAATTTCAGGGCAAAGTTGGAAACATCAGCGGGTTTACATCAATCCGATATGCCCGTATGATCCTGACCGGATTTCAAGAGCCTGTAGTTCTTCGCTTTGCTAATTTTAGAATGGTCGGTAATCGTTGGATTCGCTACACCGATAATCTAAGAGAAGGAGGATTGATAGAAGATCCGGAACCAGGTGCCGATAATTTTACTGTTTCAGTCGTAAACATTGAAGAGAATTCGGGTATCGATCCGGATAATCTTAAATCACCTTACGTTATTCCTCCAGGCTTTAAACGTGACCCTGATAATACATCTTCCGTTCCCCGTCAACTCAACGAGCAATCTGTGCAGGTATGTATTGATGATTTAGAAGATGGCGATGCACGAGCTATCTACAAAAATGTGGGAATGGATTTCTTCAACTACGGCCGTATACAAATGTTTGTTCACGCGAATAGTGAACTAACCCAAGATGATGAACTCAGTGTGTTCCTGAGGCTAGGTACTGACTATGACCAAAACTATTATGAAATTGAAATTCCTTTAAAGATTACCAGGCCTGCATCCACAACAAATCCAAACGAGGTCTGGCCTGCAGAAAATGAGTTTAATCTTTCGCTTGACGAGCTCTATAAATTAAAAACACAACGAGACCTTGCATCATATTCCCTCGATAATCTCTATCCTCAAAATGGTCCTCAAATGGCAGGCAGGCACAGGCTGAGGATTTTAGGGCGGCCCGATTTGACACAGGTACGTGTGATCATGATTGGAGTTCGCAATCCGCGATCGCCTGATAAAAGGAGACACACCGTTTGTGTTTGGGCCAATGAACTACGCTTAACTGATTTTGATCGTACAGCAGGATGGGCCGCCAACACAGTCCTAAGTGCCAAGCTCGCAGATTTTGCAACTATTACCGGTTCCCTTCGCTATACAACGTTTGGTTTTGGCAGTGTAAGTTCAAAGATAAGTGAGCGCACACGAGATGAAACTACTGCCTATGATATCACAGCCAACGTTAACCTGGATAAAATTCTCCTGAGTAACACCGGGATCAAGCTGCCTATGTTACTCAGCTATGAGAACACAACCATCAATCCAAAGTATGATCCAGCCAACCCTGACATCAGGTTGGAGGGATTTCTGGATGACCTTTCTACTTCAGAAGGTGAAGCCTATAAAAAACTTATTCAAGATCGAACGGAACGAAAGAGTTTGAATTTTACAAACGTGCGAAAGGTAAAACTAAATCAACAGGCTAAATCGCACATTTATGATATTGAAAATCTGGCCTTTAGTTATTCCTATAGTG
>DASXWI010000610.1:0-1668 GCA_036503755.1 Saprospiraceae bacterium
TCAAAGCTATGACAGTATTGTGTTCTGGAAATGGGACGCATTCATTTATGATTGGACATTAAATTCCAGGCACGTAGATTTTAAAGTGCTTTCTGGCAACAAACTCTTATCCTATAAAGCACAGCAATGGGATGGGATAGCATGGAAAGATAATTTTCTGTTTACGAACGAATACGACACCAATGGTTATCTTATTTATGCAGAAACTATGAGATGGAGTGGTGATAAATGGACTAATTACTCCATGACAACATATACCTACAATGACAGTAATAAAATTGAAAGGATCTTATCTAAGGGTTGGAATGGTACAGATTGGATCAACACAGAACAGAAAAATTATGTGTACGATGATAAAAATAATCCGGTGATCTTTTATTCGCAGTATTGGTCCGGGAATACTTGGAATAATTTGACGCAGCATCTTTCCAATTATGATGATGATAATAACGAAGTGAATGTGACCATTCAGAATGGCGATGGCAATCTTTGGGTGAATTCGGGTTTTGTGACCAGTAGGTATGATACACTTGGTAATCTTATTTTTGATAGCATCCAGGTTTGGGAAGTTGATGCCTGGGTGAATAGTGCTTTATACCAGATTGAGTTTTCTTCTACCAACAAACGTTTAAGTCAACATTCGCAAAACTGGGTCAATGGTGAATGGGTCGAATCACAATTTGTGACGTACCATTACAATGGTATTGACAGTCTGGAGAATATGCTGGTTGAAAAATGGATGAATGACAATTGGGTGATTGACTGGGAAAGAATTTATACCTATGATGACAACGATGACCTGATCAAAACCAACACCAACTTATGGAGAGCTGACGAGTGGATACCATTAAATCTGCGCAGGTACACGTATGACAACGATCATTTTCAGAAGAGCTCAGTACTTCTGAGATTTGATGCTGATGGCACTTCGTATGTAAGTGGGGATAGCACTCATTACTACTTTAGTATCCTATCTGCTTCCGATGAGCTGGCAAATGTGGATGAACTACTTATGGTCTATCCCAATCCAAGTACAGGAAAATTTTCTATTAGTCATACGAATGCAGAATCCGTAGAAGTATTGAATGTCAATGGAGAGCGAGTCTATGCTAAAATCTTTGAGAAGGACCAAGCCTCCTTTCAAATTGACATGGGGCAATGTCTGCCAGGCATTTACTTTATCAAATTGCAGGAAGGAAGACAATCATTTTGCCGCAAGATCGTGGTGCAATAATTTTAAAAAGGAGCGTGATAAAAAAAAGTTCTGTTAGTAATCCTTATTGGATTTTCGATGTCCATACCGTTTTCTTGCCGGGAGGTGAGATCAGGGGACAGTTAGATTGAAGAATTTAGAAATGCTAAGTTCAATAAAGGTCATTGGTATTCCACTGACCTTTTCTGTTTTACATGATTTTTGTAAAATCTTACATCATTATAAGCTTATCCAATTTTTTTCATATGGATTCGTTCATTGATGAAAGCTAACTGTATACATTCAGGATTGATTTGAATCATGGATCCTAATTTATCTGTTAGTCATCTTTTCATTCAAAAAATCAATACTATGAAAAACTTGCAAAGAATTCCGGTACAGGTGGTCCGTATTTCAGCTCTCCTACTGATGGTATTCATGACAACCATAACCTGGGCACAAGATAAAGGAATAGA
>DASXWI010000611.1:0-1721 GCA_036503755.1 Saprospiraceae bacterium
ACAAGCGTATGGTATCCTGATCACTTACTTCAAATAATTCAAGTCTTGCCCTGACTGGTTTGTTTGTTACGTAATCCGTAATCGTCACATTCAATGCATGGATGGGTTCGGCTCTGAATTTCTCAGGTAACGAAAAAGCAAACAAATCATTCTTATTGTTTTCGGTCATCCGTGTGATAATCGCTCTTCGACCATCAGGATGCAATGTAAGTGCACCTTCATCAGTGCCGCTGTTAATTGGAGATTTGAGATTCTCTGCGGATTGCCATTTCCCATCTATTCCTTTTCGGGACATGTATAGATCGTATCCACCCAATCCTTCTTTTCCATCGCGCATAAAATAAATGGTCTGTCCATCGAAGTGCACAAAAGGGCTTTCTTCATTATTGGCTGAGTTGATTGTTGGTCCGGCATTTACAGGATTGGACCATTTTCCTGCAGAGATCTGATACACATACCATATATCCCTTCCGCCCATTCCTCCTGGCCTGCCGCTTGAATAAAACAAAGACAAACCATCAAGTCCAAAACATGGATGTCCATCCCAAGCCGAACTATTAAATGCCGGTCCCATATTGATGGGCTTCGACCATAAACCTTGTTCTTTAACCGATAAATACAAATCACAACTCCCCATTCCATCATTGCGATTGCATGAAGTAAAGATCAGGTAGTTTCCATCCGGTGATACAGCATGCGCACCTTCATTCTGAGGCGTGTTATGTGGAAATTCTTCAATCTTCCAGATTTTGGCTGTGCTGTCAAAGGATGCAAAGAAAATATCTTCCTGTTCGAAGACTAATCTTGTAAACACCATTTTCTGTCCATCCAGGGTCCACCTTCCCAATGATTCATGATTTGGTGTATTGATATCTTCGTCAAAAGAATGGAAGGTTGTGTTTTCATTGCTTTCCCATAATGCTTTCTTTTTTTCAAGGGAGGCTACACTTGCAGATGCTTTCTGAACAAGTCCTTGCTCATGTACACCTTTATGGATTACAGCATTGTAACAAGCAAGTGCACGTTCAGGTTGGTTAACGTCTTCGTATATACGGCCAAGAGCGTAGAGTTCATTTAGTTGGGATAATGTATCTATAGCTAATGAAGCTTCAAGCTGTTCAATGGCGGCTTGCTTATTTCCGGATTCGTAAAAAATCCTGCTGAGTTTTTGTCGAGGTGTGGTCCATGATGGATTCTTCGCGATGATCTCTTCTATCATCTTCACTGCCTGGCCAGTCTGTCCTCCCTGGGACAACAATACTGCTTCATCCAGTTCCTTCTGATATTTGGAAGACACCTTTGGTGGAGTATACGTACCCTGTGCACTACATAAAGTCATGCAGCATAAAAAGAGAAAAAGTAAGGTTGTCCGAAACAAGTGTATCACGCGAGGGCCAATATCGTCAGAAAGTATAACAACGATCTGTCCTCGAACGTTGGTATTTTTTTGTTGTTAAGGGTTTGTGCTTTGTCATTGTTCCTTTTGGAGGTGCAGAACCCATATACCCCGCAGGATTATGCCAATCCTGGATGGGTCCTTCCTGGTGTGTTTTCTCCACCTGTACATTTTCGATGATGGCGACGGTGTCCTGTATGGCGCCTTGGCGATCAATGCCTACAGGGTAATTCTGCATGGTGGCCACAGCAATCACTGCCGCTTTAGTGGTGTCCTTCGAAGAAAATGAAGGTCCTGCTGTAGGCAAAGGAGTCTGGGCCACAAC
>DASXWI010000612.1:0-1503 GCA_036503755.1 Saprospiraceae bacterium
ATCCTCAATACACTGGACTCGTTGTATGGGCACATTGTGCTGAAGCTTTATAATGCATTTTATCACCTCGATCAACCTGATGAAAGAGGGTTGATCATTATCATTCCAAAATTATGTAAGTGGCTTGTACCCAAAGGATGCGCAGAAGCTTGGATTGTGGATCTCAAATTAAGCGAGTTAGTATTTGGTTACGAGTCCATTCGGAAATTTGTCTCACATGAGATTGCCCGTTTTGAGGAAGTTTATGTTAGCAACGCCTACTCGCATCCTAATCTGAGTTCGTCAGATGTCAAACGATTAACTGGCGTAACACCGTTCAACCTCGAGAATTTCTCTCAGGAGCCTCGCGTCATCACATTTGTGCTACGTGAAGATCGCTGGTGGTTTAGACATATGAGTGATTACTGGTTTTACAGAGTATGCAGGAAATTGAACATCTTATCTTGGGGAAGTGGGTTGTTGTCGTTCAGGCAAAATCGTTTAGTCAAAAGAGTTATTCAGTTAGTCCGCAAAGAAATTCCAGACATTAATTGTTATATCGTTGGTCTTGGAAATACAGGAAGCTTTGAAGGGTATGCAAATGATGAACGGAAAATAAAAATAGATGCCTCGACCGAAACTGCCTGGTGCCGGACTTATGCCAAAAGTCATATTGTCATTGGAGTGTACGGATCCAACATGCTTTTACCTACCGCCCTGGCAGCAGGGTGTGTTGAGATTCTGCCAGAAGATCGGTATGGTAACATAGTTCAGGATATAACCGTTCGATACAACGATCGCTTGCAGCTCTTCTTTTATCGTTTCGTGGATCAATTCGCCAATCCTGCATCGGTCAGCAGCAAGGCTATAGCCATCCTTCGTGATTATGAATTCTACAATAAAAACATGTGCCAGAATATCTACACCTGAAGAGTGATGACTACTTCGCCAAAAGGTGATGATGCTGGTCATTGAAGTTGGACAGCAGAGTGATGACTTTTGATATTCAAATCAATATCAATGCCGCTTTCGCCACATCCGCCCCTGCATACTGCCGTTCTGTTGGTCATTTTTAACCGGCCCCAAACAACGAGACTTGTTTTTGAAGCAATCCGAAAGGCAAAACCTCCCCGCTTGTATGTAGCTGCTGATGGGCCACGCATTGGAGTGGATAGTGATATTTTCAACTGCCGTGAAGCCCGGGAAATCATTAAAGGCGTAGACTGGGATTGCGAATTAAAGACTTATTTCAGAGAAGAAGATCTGGGATGTGGCTTGGGGCCATCCACTGCATTCAGCTGGTTTTTTGAACATGAAGAGGAAGGCATTATCCTGGAAGATGACTGTCTTCCATCTCAAAATTTCTTTTGGTTTTGTGAAGAACTTCTGGAGCGATACAGGCACGATAACAGGATTATGCATGTTGGCGGGAATAATTTTTTAAATGGATGGCAAAAGGATAATGATTACTCCTATTATTTCTCAAGAAGCGGGCATATATGGGGATGGGCAACCTGGAGAAGA
>DASXWI010000613.1:0-2647 GCA_036503755.1 Saprospiraceae bacterium
AGTGTACACACCATGCACGCCACCCGAGGGAGCCGAAATATTTAAAGGACTGTTTTCAATTGTCCGAATCGTATCCAGATGCGCTAACTGTTGTGATCCATAAAAAAGTGAATCAAACGGATGTATATTCGGTCCTGTGAAATAGCGTTCAATTTCTGATATGGGAATTTTATTCACATTGACTTTCAGATTCAAATTTGCCTTTATCGCCCGTGATGATAAATCTTCCAACGTGGTGAAATTACTATTACTAAAATTGGCCAACCTTAGCGTAGGTCTGATTGTTAACGCTGAAGGAATAGCTCCGGTAATTTTTGTATGTGAGACATCAAAGTTTCGAATGTTGCTAAAATTCTGATATTGCGTAGGTAGCGTGCCCGTAAAGTCATTGGTTCCTAACAACAAACTCCTGATTGGCAGACCGCCTATCCATGCTGGAATTGAACCCGACAACTTGTTATTATAAACCACCAGTGTGGCAAGCGTTGTAGTGTATTGAAGTGAATCCGGAAGAAGCCCTGAAAACTGATTATTTGCAAGCCATAATGAATCCATCTTGGTCATTCTTCCGAAAAGTCCGGGAATATTTCCTGAAAGCTGATTTTCGGATAGAGCGATCCATTCAATGTTAGTCAGGTTTTTGAACGACTTGGGAATTTCTCCGCTCAGTTGATTGCCTGCCATTTGTACATACCTAAGTTGTGTCAGATTACCGAACGAATATGGAATTGAGCCGGTATGACCGTTGTTATTTAGCCAGAGTTCCGTAAGCCCAGAAAGATTACCGATCTCAGGCGGTAATGACCCGCCCATCAATGAGTTGTTTCCCAGTGAAAGTGAACTTAGCGTAGCCGGTAAGGAACCTATTGATGCAGGAATGGGGCCTCGCAAATCATTCGTGTTCAAATGAATCAGTCTCATCTTCGGAAGATTGATCTGGGCAGGAATCTGACCTGTAATCTGTGTACGCGTTATGTACAAGTATTCCAGCTTCGGTAGAGAAAACAAAGAGGCAGGAAGTGTTCCGGTAAGTGAATTATAATATAAACCCAGCCACGTCAGGTTGGTGAGATTTCCTAGCGATGGAGGGATTGTGCCTGTCAATTGGTTCAGACCCAGTTGAAGCAATGTCAAATCCGTCAGGTTACCAATGGTCGTAGGTATCTTTCCACCAATGTGATTATTGTACAGGCGGAGATAGTTCACCTTCTTTAAATTTCCAATTGAAGACGGGATAAAGCCCGTTAGGTTATTGGCAGGTATATTAATGGAGGTAACATCTCCATTCTGAATGGTTAACCCAAACCAGTTATTAAACTCCGTGTTGTACTTATGCCTGGACCAAGTACCGGCTGGCCAGTTTGTCTTTGTCGTCCAGGCTGGCCCGCCTAAGCTATCATAAAATTTCTTAATGGCTTCATACTCTATCCGATCAGGTACACTACCCTGTCCGGAACCAAAGGATGCATAGATATTTTTAAAACTACCCCATTGATTAAAAAAACCAACTTGTACATATAATGCGCCAGCATGCGATGATGGCGAAGTGTATCGAAGTACATCATTAATGTAGAACTTAATCTGGCTGCCTTCGCGTGACATTCGTAGCACTGCATTGGCTGTAAACTTCCCGAGGTAAGCACCCTGAACACCATTTTCAAAAGCATGAACGTTGTCATTATCAAATTGCAGAGCCACCGCAATGCCGCCTGGATGAGTATATACATTTGAAGATGCAAATCCAATTACCTTTCTTCGGTCTACTTCAGTGAGAATCGTCTCCACCCATCCATTCTCTCCTGCGGGCAACGCGATTACCGAAGAAGCTCCAGCGTCACCATAGCCCGTAAAATATGACAATGTCCTGTATAAATTATCACCGGAGATACTCATTCCCTTAACGCTTGTCCACTGAAGCACAGGGTGAGCAGATGGACCAAACGATGTCTTCATATTGACCAGTGCTGCGCCATTGGTATACAGTGAAACATCTACCAGTAAGGGAACAGTCAATCCGCCAGTGAGTGTATAAATTGTCGTACCATTTTTCTTGTAGTAAACAGAGGATCCTATACGTTCAATACGTAAAACATCACCTACGATAATAGGAGTGTTGGCCATTTCTATGGAACTATTCATCATGTACGCCTTTGCATCGCTTCCAATGATAATCCCATAGTCAATAGAGCCTGTAAAATTATTGGCATTGATATCTGACAATCCAAATGCCTTTCGATTAATAACATCGACCGTGTACTCCAGAAAACCATCCGTATTTGCATCCAGGTAATAGAGCCCGGTGGCCGCAGAATTTCCCCACCCGTCCCCGATATTTTTTGTCAACGTGTTTCCACTCACCGTACATCCCACGATGTCAGACCAAACCACGTTGTGTGTAGTCTGACCAAATGTATATTGAATTCCTAAGCTGAAAAGAAATAACAGCGTGATCCGGAAGAATGACTTGAGCATAAATGGAATAAGATTAAAGAACTGTAATGCTGCTGATTTGAAGGAGATAGTTTAGTGGCTCGGCATCGTGTTTATAAATTTGTATTTCGGCAGACAACTCACCTGCATTACGTTGTATAATTACTTCGCCAGGTTGCCCTTCGAGTTCAAAATTGAAATGGATCAACCCACCATC
>DASXWI010000614.1:0-3820 GCA_036503755.1 Saprospiraceae bacterium
GGTCTTGGTGCACGAGGACTTCGTTCTATATGTGAAGCCATCATGATGGATGCGATGTTTGACATGCCTTCCAAAAAGGATGTAAAAGCATTGGAAGTCGATCTCCGCTATGCAAAGTCCAAACTGGATAAAGTGCATATCAAGAAATTGAAAGCAGCTTAGCTTGTTGAACCCCTAAATCCCCTAAAAGGGGACTTGTATACCATCGTATGACTGATTTCTCCGCCAACAAGAGTAAAATCTTTAGAGGGAAATCTTGCCACTGGATGTCGAGCGAAGCGAGATCCCGGCAAATACGTAGTATTTGACCCGGGAGAGTTTTCTCCGCCAGCACCAATAGAATCTGTCTGATTCGCCATCTTTGCGCTCATGCGATGGCGTATAACTCTCAGTTACCTTGGTACTGCCTATTGCGGTTGGCAACGACAACCAAACGATTCTTCTGTTCAACAGACGCTGGAAGAAGCCTTTGCTATGATCCTCCGTCAACCTGTTGAGATCACTGGGTGTGGAAGAACAGATACCGGAGTCCATGCCCGATTTTATGTGGCACATGCAGATGTGACAGATGTACCATTCAATGATAAAGTCGTCTATCAACTTAACGCGGTATTGCCCCATGATATCGCATTGCTGAGTATCACTGTAACGGATCCTACCTTTCATGCCAGGTTTGATGCAATCGAAAGACATTACCGCTACTACATTCATTTCAACAAGGATCCTTTTCGTACGTCGACCTCATGGTATCTGCATCAACATACACCATTGGATCAGGATAAAATGCATGAAGCAGCAGCATTGCTGATGCAATTCGATCAGTTCAAACCTTTTTGCAAAACAGGATCAGATGCTGATCATTTTAAATGTACACTTTCAGAATCCACATGGACCTTCAGCGAGGATGGAGCCGTTTATTCTATCAAAGCGAATCGCTTTTTAAGAGGTATGGTCAGATTGATCGTAGGGGCATGTATTAATGTAGGTTTAGGAAAAGTTGCCCTTGGTGAGATGAAAGCATGTCTCGAAAATCAGTCTATGTTACCTCATGCATGGAGTGTACCTGCGGAGGGATTGTTCTTAGAAGGTGTGGGGTATAGGGAGAGGTGAAGTTAGGTTTTCGATACTGTCCAATTACTTTGTGATTTGAAACTTTTGGGTTTGCGTAGAATTGCTTGTTCTTAGAACGGCAAAGTATGCACCTGTTGGCAAATGATGTAGATCAATTTGAAAAGCCGATCCACTCAGCCGTTCGTCGGCATAAACCAGTTGACCTTCTGTGTTAAAAACATTCAGGTGGTTATCTGGTAGTCCGGTTCCAGGCATACGTATAAAAATAGTTCCAGTAGAGACAGTTGGATATATTGCAAAAGTTCCTTGAGGGTGTTCTACTTCGGGATAGGCAGTACCAGTGATACACTCCAATACTGCTGTACCCGTAAAATCTAATGTATATCCATATCCGCTGATGGAAAACTCATTGATCAGCATAATATATTGCTCGCCCGCAAATGCCTCAATAGGCGCCAGAAAATTGTTGTTTCCGGATTGACATCCAGGTAGTTCTTCTACATCCGTATTTCCTATCGCTAATCCTGTAGACCCGATACAATTCAACCACTCCTCCGGAGGTTCATTAGCATTGGCACCCGCCGCCATGCATCTGATTTCGGTTTTGTTATCACAATCATATTCGCTTTCAGACTGAAAAACGACAAAGTCTAAATCCTGCCAAACGCTGTCTGGTGTTATCACAAACGAAATTAGGCCGTCTTCCATAACTGTCCATTTAATCCACACAGAGTTAAATTCCTGTGAAAGGCAAGTATTTTCAATGCCTGGATCGGTTATCCCTGTCCCAGCACCTGGGAATATGTAGAAAGGTGAATTGTCACAAACCTCAAGTGCTGAATTGCAATCCTTATGCTGGGCATTGATACGGGATGTAGAAATAAGGAGGAAACATAAAATATAGGCATAGGAGAATTTATACATAACTCAGGATTTGAACGTGATAAATTTACAGCTTCAAAAGTTTGATTTTATTTCTCATGTCTCACGATTTTTAGCTTCCTGCTACCAGCTACCAGCTTCCAGGAAAGCTCTCAGCTCTCAGCTGTCAGCTTTCAGAAGGATGTTTACTCACAACTTACAATATTTGGCTTCCAGCTTCCATTAGTTTGATTTTTGTTCACTCTTCATTATTCACTCTTCACTCTTCACTTTTCACTTCTCTATGGGCTTTCCCCATGGCTTCCGATGGGCTATCCCCATCGCTATTAGATGTCGGCCTTGCAGGCCTTTTCCGAAAGCTTCCAGCTTTCAGTAGTTTTTAACTCACTGCCCTCTGCCCTCTGCCCCATGCCCCATGCCCTATGCCCTATGCCCTATGCCCTATGCCCTATGCCCTCTCTGCTCACTCATCCGGATACAACCTGAATGAAGATGCAAATTCATTTACTTCGTGATGAATCGATTGAAGCATCGAAGAATCATTTTTATTCATCAAGGCACGATCTATCCATTCCACAATTTGTCCACAATCGGCCTGGTTCATTCCTCTTGTGGTTATAGCTGCAGTACCGATACGAATACCTGAAGTGACAAAAGGACTGTTCTTATCAAAGGGTACCATGTTTTTATTTACGGTAATATCCGCTTTGATAAGCGCTTCTTCTGCTTCTTTGCCTGTAAGGCCTTTGTTGGATAAATCAATCAACATGAGATGGTTGTCTGTACCACCGGAAATAATCTGGTAACCTCTTTCCACTAATCCACTCGCCATAGCCTGGGCATTAGAAATAACTTGCTTTGAATACTGTACAAACTCAGGAGTAGAAGCTTCAATAAATGAAACGGCTTTTGCAGCAATGACATGTTCAAGTGGTCCTCCTTGCATCCCAGGAAAAACGCCACTGTTGAGGATGGCCGACATTTGAATCGGTTCACCTTTTTTAGTGGTCCTGCCCCAGGGATTATCAAAATCCCTTCCCATCATGATGACACCTCCTCTTGGTCCGCGAAGTGTCTTGTGGGTTGTGGTAGTTACGATATGACAATGTTGTAAAGGATCTGCTAAAAGTCCGGAGGCGATCAGGCCTGCCGGGTGAGCAATATCTGCCATAAGCAATGCTCCAACTTCATCAGCAATCGCTCTGAAACGCTTATAATCCCATTCCCTGGAATAGGCGGATGCTCCACAGATAATGAGTTTGGGTTTATGGGTAATAGCTTGATTGTAAACTTCATCCATATCCACCCGCCCTGTTTCCTGTTGGACATTGTAATGGGTTGCATTGAAGGTTAGCCCGCTATAATTGACTGGTGATCCATGGGTAAGGTGGCCGCCATGTGCCAGGTTGAATCCAAGAATGGTATCCCCAGGCTTGAGTACTGCCAAGTAGACACCTGAATTGGCCTGTGCCCCTGAATGAGGCTGCACGTTGGCATATTCTGCGCCAAAGAGGGCTTTAAGGCTATCAATAGCTATCGTTTCCACTTCATCCACCACTTCACAACCACCATAATACCGCTTTCCGGGGTATCCCTCCGCATATTTATTGGTGAGGCACGAACCCATCGCCTCCAGGACAGCGATCGAAGTAAAATTCTCAGAAGCTATCAATTCAATGCCTTTGCGCTGACGATTTTCTTCTTTACTGATCAATTCAAATATGGTCTTCGAATCCATTGGTTTACGCGTTGTTTAAGGAGGCTAAAGATGAGAAATGTTTAGCAAGAAAGCATATGGGAGCGCAGCGAAGATCCCGCATGCAGCGAAGCCATTTGGCGGGAGGGCATAGGGCAGAGGGCAAGGGGT
>DASXWI010000615.1:0-3648 GCA_036503755.1 Saprospiraceae bacterium
GGTTATAATGACCGGCATAACCACAGGGCTGACTATCATAGGACTACGGATAGCACTTAAAGAAACCGTACTAAAACGTGGTGGAGGGCTTGTCAAATCATTATTCGAAGAAAGGCTACCAGACCCTTATGTCAAAGTAGATCGGTTCATTGGTAAGAAGTACGCAACTGCATTAGAGTTAACGTATGCCATTTACCAGGGAGGCACTATTGGCACATCCAGGGAGTTCTGTATAGAGCGCAATAACAAAGTATTTAGCCGTGATGAAATAGCGGCTTTCGGTACTCCGCAGGATGAGTTTGGAGGATATACTGACAAGGCAGCGGGAGAGTTTCAGGGCAAGACTGATCCTTACGAGCCATTTGAGGATTTGGGCGGGTATAATTGTAGACATTTTTTGTCTTTCGTCAGCGATGAACTTGCGTTTACATTAAGGCCAGATTTACGGGGCAGGAGTTAATTCCTTTACCGTTAATTCCTGACCAGTCAATGCAAAGTATAGGTTTTGGAGTTGGTGGATGTAATGGATTTCTACATCTACATTACTTAATTTACCTTCGTATGTATATGCGTACCAATACTTTATTGTCGGGTATTCGTCACAATCCTCGAACATATCAATCTCAAAATCTCGAATTGAGTAAGTTGTGTATGATCGCTTCCTTGTCTCCCCAATAATTTCTCCATCTGTTATTTCAAACCCCAACTGTTCCAACCATTCAGGCGTGATGGGGATGGGGGAAAGCAAGTCTACTGAATATCCAACACTCTCATCGTAAACTATGTGCTCCATCGCCTCCCATTCGTGTTTAATGCTATTCACGTCAAATACAAATCCAGTATTAGTTTGAATTGTATTCCCTATCCTTAATTCTTTTGGGTCTATCATGATTTATTCATTTTTACATCAAACCAAATAGTAAAAGGCATTAGTAATACGACCAAAACAGCCATAGCCTTGCAAATTACTGCGAGAGTATCAGGATAGCTTTCAAACGATAGTTCTCTGAATATGAATATAACAGCCCTGACTGCCATTAATGTAAGCACCAGTGAGGTCCAAAGAATTATAGTCCATATTGTATACTTAACTATCCTGCTATTTCCCATTTCCCCAAAGATACAAATTATAGTTACATCATGTAACGACCATAGGCATTGCCTTTCCTGACTTTTGTATAGTGGTAATCAATGATATGTACAGGTTTTACTTGGACATTCCCGGTCAGGGCATGATCCAGTGTTACCCGTTCAATTCTCAATTGAAATGGGTAGATAAAAGAAAGACAGGATACCGATTTTACCAGCGCACTTTAGAGACAAAATTAATCCTCAAGGACGACCCGAAAAACGGTATCACCGATTTCACAAGCCTGTTCAATCTTGAACGCCAAGGGCTGACCTGTACAAAGGTGCCCATATCCATTGATAAATATTGCGATTGTGATGAATCATGGACGACAGGATTTTACAATGGCTATATCCGTCTCAATGCTTGCGATTGGAACGTATCAGAGTGCACCGTTGATGTTCCTATAGTTGTTCAGGATCCATACACCTGCATGACTACATCATGGGAGAGCAAGGTTAATATGTTCGACTACGGTGATCCTGTAGTGACCACGTCCCCGTTTTACGGGGTTCTGCAATACATACAGTGCGAGGATACGCACGAGATATCATGGCAGCCACCAGTTCCAATATCCCAACAAAAAGCTGCATGCCTTGACTATTTCACCAGCAACAACGTTGACAACTGCATTGATCCATTAAACGGATGGACAACAAAGAAAAAAACCTTTGTTGCTGATCAGCAGCTTGATCTTAACGAAGGGCTTTTTGATGGGCCGCCAGAGGTAACTATGGCTATGACGCTCAGGCAGGAGTATGTCAGAGAGTTTTCTGCTGATGTCTCCATGCCTCCAGGACCAGGATGGTTAGCTGTTACAGGTGGATGGGCAAGGACTGTAAATGTCATTTCAGGTCCAGAGATGACCAGCGAAACGCCGGAAGGATTGCAGGCTCTTGTAGATGAGTGGGGCAGTGGTTATGATATTGACTTTGGATTGATTTTCACCAATAATATTATTGGCATGGACAATGCCGGAAACTCAAATCTTTCGAATGGTAAAGAATTGGGCCCACTCGTTGAATCATTACTTGAGCCATGCGGGATAACGGTTATATCCAATTTCTACAATATCAATCCAGACGGGACAAATCCCGACAATGAATACTACGACAATGCAGCGGTAGACTTCTCGGCTATTGTCCTTTATCAGATTACTGACATAGCCAGACTTGACGAATCACAGTCAGCAACGGGAGCAGCAATAACTTTAAAGGGACTGCTTGACGCTATGAAGATTGCAGGCAATTGTGATATCCAGCTTGACGGAACGGTACTTAGAATTGAGCATTTATCATACTGGCCAACAACGGTAAACATTGACCTGACACAATCAGAATTTCTATATCTCATTGAAGATAAATGGAAGTATACCTACGATGAGCAAAGCCAACCAAAGGAGGAAAAGATAGGATGGGACAGTGAGACAGACGGCTACGGTAATGATTTCGATGGATACCCTATTGAGTATTTCAATGACTGTGTAAACGAGGTTGAGAACAAACAACCACGGGTATTACTTGCAAATGGGTATCTCACAAATATCCGCTTTATCGCTGGCAATGAAGATTACTATGATACCACGGATATTATTGTCATGGTATCGACTACCAACCTTATTGTAAACTCAGCAACACAACCTATATCAGGAAATTATGTACTCAACGGAAACCTGGCAATGGGTTACCTATTACCACGGTACTACGATTATGGCAGACCATTTAAAATTGGTCACATCAATCAGGTGAGTACGCCAATGTATTCACTGTTCAGGTTAAGACTTCAGGCACCGATCACCATACCATTCTCCTGCGATAACTACCTCAACGAGTTTGATCCTGCAGGACTTGTAAAGACTCAATTAGGGGCTTGTGAGATTGAGACAGCAACATATACCGACCCTGATGCAACAATGGAATTTAAACTAAGGGGCAAGTAATGACTGTATCAATATCAACTATCACCGATCTGATCAATTCAGAGAAAGCCCAAAACCCAATAGGATGGGTAAATCAAGGCAGTGAGACGCAAGGCGATTGCCATAACTATAAACTGGCCGGATTGTCTACATGCGGAGATATCAGTGATTTTGATTTGTACTTAGACATTGCAGCTTTCGAGCCTATAGGTTACAACAAGACGGAAAAGACCATTGAGCTTGCACCTGGTAAAGACCTTCCTGTTTATACCGTAATTGACCCCAGAGTAACGTTCACCGTTATCGGGGACGAGACGTTACATAATCAATTGCAATTGATGGCGGCTCACCAGACCATCACATTCACCAATATAGACGAAGCACAAGAGGAAAATGTATTCTTTATGGAGGTGGCACCGCCCACGCCTGCAGGCACATTGCTTGAAATAAAGGTAACTCTCTCCTTTGTCGATGCTGAGTACACTAAAAAACTATGCTGCGGATCATACTATGAAAACGCTCCATTTAATGAATGCGATGGTGAAGGAGAGACAGGCGATCCAAACAATGACCCGTCATGCGCTGATTACGAGGTAATAAT
>DASXWI010000616.1:0-1797 GCA_036503755.1 Saprospiraceae bacterium
CGTCGTCTACCAGCCGACGTATTTGGGTGGTTCTACATTTTTCATCCTCAAGTAAACCACAAGTTGTCCCCGATGGTGTGTCACATGATCAGTAAGCAACAGTAAGATTCTTCTTCTGGTCATTTCTCCTGCAACAAACTGCACTCTATCATTCAATTGTTTTTCTGTTAATCCGTTGATGGTCTGCGTGGCATAGGCAAAAGTTTTCTCCAGCATGGCAATGATTTCCTTTTTACTGTCGCCTGCTTTCGAAGGATCTATGTGTGTTGAAGATCCATTCAGATAGGAAGAATTCAACCACACGATATTGGCAGCCACATGTCTTAATTGTTCACGGAAAGTCATCTCAACAGGGGTAGGGGTGTAGTCGTAATAATCCTCAGGCATCGCTTTTGCAAAAGCGATGGTATATTCTGCTGCATTTTGCCATTTGATTTTATAATCACTGAGGAAGGAATCCTGGGAATAGGACTTTTCAGAGATGCTCATCATAGCTGGAAGCAAGAGAATTAGATAGAGTATTTTCATAGTCATTAATTATTTCGTCAGTCGTCAATCGTGAGTCGTGAGTTTTCAAATGTCAATCTCATAATCCGGGTCTCACGACTCACGACTGACGCCTCACGATATTTACATGACGCAAGATCAAACGATTTTCTAACTTCAACTGTCGGTTTAACAAAACCATAACTACATTCGTCCATGAAATCTGTTCAACGTCGTTCTTTTCTGGGGAAAATGGCCGCTGCCAGCGCTATTCCGTTCGTCCCTTCCTTCCTCAAGCCAGAGGCAAATCTCAATTGGATAACTGAATATAAAAGTTCCTCTGCCTTAACCTCCTCCTCCGCCTCTTTAGTTAATGATGAGACCTTCTGGTACCAGATAAAGACTATGTATTCTTCCTCGCCGGGTTTATTGAATCTGAACAATGGCGGAGTCAGTCCCCAACCCATCATCGTCCAGGAAGCCTTCGAGCGATACAATAAGATGAGCAATGAAGCACCCTCATACTACATGTGGCGTATTCTCGACCAGGGACGTGAACCATTACGACAACGTTTAGCAGAATTTGCGGGCACATCAAATGAAGAACTTGCCGTTTGCCGCAATGCAAGTGAAGCGCTCGAAACAATCATCTTCGGACTGCGACTTCAAAAAGGAGATAAGGTTGTTGTATCGAAACTAGATTATCCCAATATGATGAATGCCTGGAAACAACGCGAACATCGTGATGGCATAATTCTGAAATGGGTAGAACTGGATTTACCAAAGATGTCAAATGATGACATCATTGAAGCTTATAGCGCCCAAATCACAAGTGATGTCAAGATTGTGCACATTACACATCTTATCAATTGGAATGGTCATATCGTGCCTTGCAAAAAGATTGCTGATCTGGCTCATAAAGTAGGTGCACAGACCATAGTGGATGGTGCTCATTCTTTTGCACACATTCAATACTCGATACCAGACCTCGGTGCGGATTATTTTGGAACAAGTCTCCATAAATGGTTGTGTGCTCCGTTTGGTTCTGGATTACTTTATGTGAAAAAAGAAAACATCCCAATGCTATATCCCTTACTCGCCAGTCCCGAACCAGAGAGTGCAGATATAAGAAAGTTTGAATCATTGGGGACAAGATCATTTGCCATAGAACAAGCCATCGGTCAAGCCCTTGATTTTCATTATTCAATCGGTAGCCAATTAAAACAAGATAGGCTTCAGTATCTAAAATCATACTGGACGGATGCCGTGAAAGATCATCCGCGTATTCAGATCAATACAGATACCAATGCT
>DASXWI010000617.1:0-7818 GCA_036503755.1 Saprospiraceae bacterium
AGCCTTATTCATCCTCTGCATCTTTGCCAGCTTCTTTGTGAACTAAATAATTCGTCCCAATCCATATTCCAGCCTTATTTCTTCGAAAAACAGGCTGTCAACCGAAGATTTATTTTTGTCAATTTGGCAGCAGGTTCCATGCTGTTCTGATTCCTTTTTTCAAGGATCATCAGTGACTGGGTCATAGGCTGTAAATATGGCAGGAATACCCTGACTGGCATATCTTATGATAGGGGTCGGATAACAAATCAACTTAAATACAATTACGTCCATAAAATCTTTAATTATCTATGAAACTCAAACCTATCAATGACCGGGTAGTGATCAAACCCGCTCCTGCCGAAGAGAAAACCAAAGGAGGGATCATCATACCTGATACAGCGAAAGAGAAACCACAGCGTGGAGAAGTAGTGGCTGTTGGTCCAGGCAAAGAAGGCAACCTGATGACTGTCCAGGTTGGCGACGTCGTACTTTACGGGAAATATTCCGGCCAGGAGTTATCCTATGAAGGCGTTGACTACCTGATCATGAGAGAAGACGATATCCTGGTCGTGCTTAACTAACAGCCTGAGTGCTCGTTTTTATTTATTTATCAACCTTAACAAAGACTAAATCTTATAAACATGGCTAAAGAAATTAGCTTTAATTCAGAGGCAAGAGAAAAGCTCAAAGCAGGCGTTGATGCCTTATGCAATGCCGTAAAAGTGACCCTGGGTCCTAAAGGACGCAATGTCATCCTTCAGAAAAGTTTCGGTGCACCGACCATTACTAAGGATGGTGTAACTGTTGCAAAAGATATAGAACTAGAAGATCCGGTTCAGAACATGGGTGCGCAGCTTGTAAAAGAAGTAGCATCCAAAACAGCAGACATCGCCGGAGACGGAACTACGACGGCTACTGTTCTCGCACAGGCCATGGTTGGCGCTGGAATGAAAAACGTAGTTGCAGGTGCCAATCCAATGGACCTGAAACGTGGTATTGATAAAGCCACTAAGGTGATCATCGAAGACCTTAAAAACCAATCAGAAGTAATTGGTAATGATTATGAAAAAATCAAACAGGTAGGATCCATCTCAGCCAACAACGATGAAGAAATCGGAACACTCATCGCTGATGCGATGCGCCGTGTTACGAAAGATGGTGTTATCACTGTTGAAGAGTCCAAAGGAACTGATACATATGTGGATGAAGTAAAGGGAATGCAATTTGACCGTGGTTATTTGTCACCTTACTTTGTGACTAATGCAGAAAACATGACCACAGAATATGAAGAAGCACTCATCCTGATTTATGACAAGAAGATTTCCAATATGCAGGAAATTGTTCCTGTCCTTGAAAAAGTAATTTCTGCAGGCCGTCCGTTATTGATTATTGCTGAAGATATCGATAGCCAGGCGCTTGGAGTTTTAGTGGTCAATCGTCTGCGTGCTCAACTAAAAATTGTTGCTGTAAAAGCTCCAGGTTTTGGTGATCGCCGTAAAGCTATGCTTGAGGATATCGCTATTCTTACGGGTGGAGTTGTCATCAGTGAAGAGAAGGGCTACAAACTGGAGAATGTTGAACTAGAACAGTTAGGTCGTGCTGAAAAGGTCACTGTTGATAAAGACAACACTACCATCGTAAATGGTCGTGGAACCCAGGAGATGATCACCTCCAGGATCAACCAGATCAAATCACAAATCGAAACTACTACATCTGATTACGATAAAGAAAAACTGCAGGAGCGCCTTGCTAAGCTTGCAGGTGGTGTTGCCGTTTTATATGTAGGCGCTGCTACTGAGGTGGAAATGAAGGAAAAGAAAGCCCGCGTAGATGATGCTCTCAGTGCTACACGTGCTGCAGTAGAGGAAGGCATCGTCACAGGTGGTGGTGTAGCTTTGGTCAATGCAATCAAATCCATTGAGAAACTAAAAGGGGCTAACGATGATGAAACCATTGGTATCCAGATCGTAAAGAAAGCCCTTGAAGCTCCACTGCGTACCATTGCTGAAAATGCTGGTGTAGAAGGTTCTGTTGTTCTTCAGGAAGTATTGAAGAGCAAAGGTGCCACCGGATACAATGCCCGCACAGACAAATATGAAGACCTGAAGAAAGCTGGTGTCATCGACCCTACAAAGGTTACAAGGATTGCATTGGAAAATGCAGCTTCTATCGCAGCGATGATCCTAACCACCGAATGTGTTGTCAACGATAAGAAAGAAGAGAATGCCGGCGGTGGTGGTGGACATATGCATGGTGGTGGCGGAATGGGTGGAATGATGTAAGCACTGATTTAAATGATTACACTGATTGCACTGATTTGATTACACTGATTAATAATCATGCGATTCAATTAATAAAAAAAACCGTCTCCGAAAAGAGACGGTTTTTTTATTAGTGGATCTGATTGGGGAATGGCCATAAAAAAAAAGGGCACGTTTGATGGTGCCCCTTTTTCTTTGATATGTTTGGTTTTGTGATTGCTTATGCAGTAACACCGATTTCCTTTACGGGAACAGTCCATCCTCTCTTATCGGCGATGGTGCCAAAACGCATGCCGTTTATTTCATCCTTGATTGAAGTAGATAAGGACCAATTGTTCGGATTGAGTTTGATAGTGTGGTTCTCGTATGTGATTTCTTCAACATTAGCTACCAATGCGGCAGTACCTGTTCCGAAGATTTCTACAAGTTCACCTGACTGGTGTTTTTCAAATACTTCATCAATCGATAATTCGCGTTCATTCACGACGTGACCATTACCTCTTAAGATCTCAAGTGCAGATGCTCTTGTAATCCCTTTGAGGATGGTACCTGTTGTAGCAGGAGTGACAATCTCATTTTTGAAGACAAAGAAAATATTCATCGTTCCCACTTCCTGAACAAACTTGCGATGAACGGCATCAAGCCAAAGAACCTGGTCATAGCCTAATTCACGAGCAAGCTTGGAAGGATACATC
This sequence comes from Saprospiraceae bacterium, assembly GCA_036503755.1. Taxonomy (GTDB): domain Bacteria; phylum Bacteroidota; class Bacteroidia; order Chitinophagales; family Saprospiraceae; genus Opimibacter. Next base: position 2,939 of record DASXWI010000617.1, read on the forward strand.
GCAGCTGCATAATTACCTGCAGTCTTTGCCTCTCCTACTCCACCTTGTGCTGCACGGATGTACTGGCTTTCTACAAGCAGTTTTATTGGCTTAGGATAATAAGGTCCAACTGGAAGACAGATGATCAAGAACTTATAATTGTCAGAAGGTTTTACCCCAACCATCTCATCTGTAGCAAACATCAACGGACGTATATACAATGAACTTCCTTCCATCTTTGGTATCCATTCTTGTTCAAGTCCAACGAGTGCATGGATGGCTTCAACGAAAATGTCTTCCGGAATTTCCGGCATGCACATTCTGCGTGCAGAAGCATTCATACGTATAGCATGAAGCTCAGGTCTGAATAAAAGAGGAGTTCCATCTTTAGACCTGGAGGCTTTCATGCCTTCGAAAATGGACTGACCATAATGAAGGGCCATATTCATCGGATGGATACTCAATTTCTCAACGGGGATAATTCTTGGATTAACCCACTTATGCCCATCGAAGTCAATTTCGAACATATGATCACTAATAATCTTTCCAAAAGGAAGATTATTAAAATCTACTTTTGACACGCCGGATTCAGCGACAAGTTGAATATTTAGGTCCTTCATGATCTGAAATTTACAACAAAATTAATTATTTTCATTTTGTATTCATAGTCAGCTTGTTATATATTTTAAAAGGATTCTTTAATTCTATGAATTGTCAATATTTTGTAACAAAATTTGGTTAATGCTCCCATACACAACCTATCACATTCCTGAAACGAATAATAGCCAAACGGCCCAAACCCCAAAATGGCTCTGGATGGTTGTTCCAACCGATGTTTCAAGTGAAAATCAGGAATTCCTGACAAAGATTTCAGCTGCCTTAAAAGCCGATTTCAACCAGGATGTATTTTTCATCAAGCCTGATGAACACGGTTTAAAATCGCTTGGAGACATTCCTGGTGAGAAACCAAAGTTGATCATCAGCTTTGGTATCCTACCGGAGAATATCGGATTATGGATTGATTTAGCCAAACCGGGTATGCGTATCATGGAACAATATACATTCATCCTCACGCTAACTCCAGAAGCACTCAATGCCAATGCCATTGCGAAAAAAGAATTGTGGCGCTGGATGCAAACCTATCTTGAGTCACACCCAGCATGAAATCGAAATCTTTATTATTTGCCAGTTACAATCAACATAAACTGGAGGAATTCAGACAAATGCTACCACCTGAGTACCAACTTTCAAGTTTGCATGATATTGGATTTACGGCAGAGATAGCAGAGCCATTTGAATCGTTTGGCGAAAATGCACTGGCCAAAACCTCATTTGTCTTTCAAAAAACAGGCAGGGCTTGTTTCGCCGATGACAGTGGCTTGGAAATCGATGCCCTTGAAGGGAGACCTGGGGTACGTTCCGCCAGGTATGCAGGTGAAGGTAGAAGCTCTGCTGACAATATCAATCAAGTACTCAAGGAACTCGGAAATAATACAGAACGCAACGCCAGATTTGTTGCTGTCATTGCGTATCAGCTCAGTGAAACTGAAGCTTATCTATTTCAAGGAACAGTGGAAGGAAGGATCAGTGATCAACCCATTGGAGAAGGGGGTTTTGGTTATGACCCCATTTTTATTCCCTCCGGATTTGATTTGACTTTTGGTCAATTATCTGCAAGCATCAAAAATCAAATCAGTCATCGCGCGAAAGCACTTGATTTGTTCCTTAATTTTCTGAAGGAAAATTAAGGAACAAAACGTGAGGCGTCAGTCGTGAGTCGATAAAATTGAGTAGTGAGCGGTGAGCGATTCTTCTGGAAGCTGGTAGCTGGTAGCTCGAAGCTAAAATCGTGAGGCGTCAGTCGTGAGGCGATAAAATTGAGAAGTGCGCTGTAGGTGCACAACTTCTGTGGAAGACACTAATCATTTAGAAAAGGACATCAATGATGACAATCGTTCCAAAACACAGGCTGGCAATACCATTGGTTTCGAAGAAGGCTCTGTCGATCTTCAGTAGATCAAATTTATAGACCAGGAAATGTTGGTAAACCAATAACGCCACAAAACCAACCGCTGCAATCCAATGTAGATAGTCCAGTGAAGGAATTAATCCAGCCTGATAGTATGCTATCCAAAATAATAAGATGGCACAAAGGCAATGCATGAGAATTGCGATCTGTTTTGCTTTCTCTTGTCCGAACCTTACAGGAACCGAATGAAGATTATTACTCCGATCGAACTCTTCATCCTGAAGAGCGTAAAGAATATCAAAACCGCTTACCCAAAAAAGAACCATCACTCCATACAATACTGGTAACCATTCGAAATGTCCGGTGACAGCGATAAAAGCTCCAACTGGAGCTAGCCCCAATCCAAGTCCAAGAACAAAGTGGCACAACCACGTGAATCTTTTTGTATAGCTATATCCAAGGATCACCAGAAGGGCCACAGGTGACAAATAAAAACAAAGTGGATTGATCCAGTATGTAGTAAACATGAATGCTACTGACATCAGTAGGACAAGTGTTAGCGCTGCTTTTGGTTCAATTATCCCAGCCGGAATTTCTCTGATTTGCGTGCGTTTGTTTTTTGCGTCGATATGCCTGTCTACATATCGGTTAAAGGCCATGGCTGCTGTTCGTGCGAAAACCATGCACAGCAGGATTAAAACCAATAAAAGCCAGTTTATAGGAAGATGGTTTGATTTCATCCCCAGGAAAAAAGCCAGGAAGGCAAAGGGAAGCGCAAACACAGTATGCGCAAATTTAATCAGGGACAAGTAAGACTTCATGGCCGGAAACTAAAATGCCTGTAAAGAAAACATCTTTACAGGCATTTCAATATCGCTATGAATGAATTAATTATTTCTTAGCTGGTTCTGCTGGTTTGGCAGCCGGAGCATTCGGATCCTTTTCAACATTTCCTGAGATATTGAGGAATGTTTGAGTAGGAACTGTATTTGCATTTACGGTTACTCTTTTTGTTTGTTTACCTGGTTTTCCTTTGCTGTCAAACTCGACATCAATCTGACCAGATGCTCCAGGAGCAATCGGCTCAGATGGCCATTTTGGAACTGTACATCCGCAGCTTCCTTTAGCGCCACTGATGATCAAAGGTTCGCTACCCGTGTTTTTAAACTTGTAGGTATGCTTAACCTTTTCACCTTCCTTAACTGATCCGAAATCAAAATCAGTGTGTTCAAAAGACATTGTAGTCGTTGGCCCTGCTGGAGGTTGGTTTTCAGCTGTAAGCGTACCTGGTTGGCCTTCCACGTTTGCAGGTGTGGCAGTAGCAGGTGTGGCAGCACCGTCAGCAGTTGTGGCAAGGCTTTCTCTTGCTTTTGCGCGTGCATCATCCGCATCTCCCTGGCAGGCGATCATAGCCAGTGAAGTCACCAGGATCATTGCGGCGAATAAATTTTTGATAAGATTCATTTCTGAGATAATTTTTAGGTTTCTAAAATACAGCTACAAAATTAGGATAAGTGCATATATCCAAAAACTTTCGATGTATGACCACCTGTTAATAAGAAGTGAATCAGCACTTTGGGAATTTGGTAACCCCAGTAGCCCTAATCCAAAGCAGATAACTTTATATTTGCACCTTGATTTGCCAGGGAGGCCGGATTTCCCAAAGAAAATGGAAGTTTCCGGTATATTTCGGCAATCAAGCCAGGTCCCGTAGTTCAATGGATAGAATAGAAGTTTCCTAAACTTTTGATGCAGGTTCGATCCCCGCCGGGGCTACTAAAAAATGAAGAGTGAAAAGTGAAGAATGAAGAATGAAAAGTGAAAATTAGTTGCCCCATCGGTAAGTGTCAATGTTAAATCCTGCAAGGTCCAGAACCCTGTCTACAACTGTCATGCAAGCTTTTTCAATCGTGTCAGCTCCACTGTAAAAAGAGGGAATAGCTGGGCAAATGATTGCTCCTGCTTGAGTTACTTTACGCATGTTGTCAATGTGGATGAGACTGAGTGGTGTCTCCCTGGGCACAAGGATTAGTTTTCGTCTTTCTTTGAGAATTACGTCCGCAGCCCGAGACATTAAATCATCTGAAAGGCCATGAGCAATCCTTGCTAAAGCACCCATGGAACAAGGGCAAACGATCATAGTCATGAAGCGAGCTGAACCACTGGCGAAAGGAGCCATGAAGTCTCCAGATTGATACATTTTATGGCCATAGCTCTCCATCGTCCTGTCTGTGATCTCTAAGGACCAGTTAATTTCAGCATTCCGGCTGACTACAAGAGCGACTTCTTCAAATTGATCGGACAATCCTTCCAGTCTGTCCAGTAACAACCGACCATATATCGAACCACTTGACCCGCCAAGGCCTACAATGAGTTTATGCATATCTTTGTGTTGTTCAAAATAGCAATATAATGCCTATTCTCAAGTATTGTTTGTTTGCCTTGTTTCTAGTTCTTGCCCAGCACGCCACCAGCCAGGAGGTCAATTGGATGACTTGGGAAGAAGCTGCAAAAGCCATTGAAAAACAACCTAGGAAAGTCTTTGTGGATGTGTATACAAACTGGTGCGGATGGTGTAAAAAAATGGATGCTACCACTTTCAAAGATCCAACTATCGTTGAAGAACTTAACTCTAAGTTTTATGCCGTAAAACTTAATGCCGAACAGAAAGAAAGTATATTCTGGAAAGGGGAAGAATTTAAATGGGTTGCAGGAGGCAGAGATGGGATTAATAAACTGGCTCATGATCTACTCGACGGGCAATTGTCCTACCCCACTTATGTCATCCTCGACGCTGAATATAGCCGGATACTAATTTCACCTGGCTATATGGAATCCCCCATGCTGATGAAGGAACTCAAGTTTGCCGCGGAAGAGCATTATAAAACTGTGAGTTGGGAGACCTTTAAGAGTGAAGGGTGAAAAATGGTTC
>DASXWI010000618.1:0-6141 GCA_036503755.1 Saprospiraceae bacterium
GAAAAACAATCTTCAACCTGCATCAAAAACAAAAGCTAGTCAGCAAGTAAATTCTAATGAAGCCATTTCGATTGCTCCTGATGTTTCACAAAGAAATACAACCACTGGAATAGAAAACAATAACCTGATAGAAACTGATCATCAAGCTGCTCTCAATGCAATCCATTACCCAAGTGAATCTCAGGAAATATCTGCATCCTCACCTAATACGTCAAGCGCCATTTTAATTGAAGAAATCACATCTCCAGTCAATCATGAGCGTATAGCAACAGTAAGTTTCCTTGAGCAACCGGTTTCTTCAATACAGTATGTCAGTCAGAGCCCGATTCAAAATCCTACACTAGTTGCTTCAACTAAAAAGAAATATTTTGAGTTTGGGATGTTGGCCCAGGCGGATTACAACCAACTGAAGATGCCGGAGGATAGGTTGAATAGTAATGGTGAGCAAATCATTTTCCCGCTTGAGGGAATCACCAGTCCTGGATTTGGAGCTGGCATTACCCTCGCCATTGGTCATCCTCGTTGGGCTGTTGAAACAGGTGTGATTTATAATACGAAATCCTTCAGACCAAGTAGGGAATTGACGATTGGCAATGAGGCTGATAATAGGAAAGTGGAATATGACGCTATGCATATGCAATTGATTTCTGTACCCTTACAAATGCGTTACAGGTTTGATGCAAAAGGACGCTTGAAAACGTATGCATTTGGTGGACTTGGCCTCAACATCATTGCCCAATCTGACATAGATGTTAAAGTGGATTATAATTTCCCTTCTTTACATGAAGGCGAAGACCCGAACAACAATCCATCTCTGGCTCGTACAATACGTCAGACTCAACGTGTGAGCGATGATATCCGCGAAGGAGCCCCTTTTAGTACCAATAGCTATATCTCCGCCAACATCGGTTTAGGTATTGAATATTCGCTTGTCGAACGCAAAACTTTGTTTTTGCAGACAGCCTATCAGTACCAGATTCCAAACCTCAGGTTTAGTAACCACAATGGCAAGCATGTTCTTTCACTATCATTACAAGCAGGAGTACGCACTCCTCTAGGCACCTAGAACCCGGCCTTTCTCCATTTAATCGATATGCTCACCAATATCATAGACCACCGGTGGTCGTTCTATTTTGTCTACCGTGATCATTTGACGACATTTGTCCTCCTGTAAACCTGAAATTGTGTCTTATGAAATCCTTTTGCTTTAAATGCATCGCCTTTCTTAGCCTGATTGTACTGACCTGGTCGTCAGCTATTTCCCAGCGACAGATCACCATTGATGATATCTGGACCAATGGTACGTATCGAACCAAAGGCGTACCTGGTTTCCGTTTTATGAATGACGGGCGGCACTATACAACCCTTAAGGATAACTATATCCTCAAATATGACCTTACCACAGGTAATCTGACAGACACACTGCTGGATGTCAATCTTCTCAATCTCCCAGGAGAAGATAAAAGGATTGATGATTACACCTTTAGCGATGATGAAGCTCAATTGCTTCTCACCGCCGGTAGTGAAGCCATCTACAGACATTCTACAAAGGAATGGACATACATCTACAATATGTCAAACTCAAAATTGATGATCCTTGATACTTCAGGCAAACAAATGCATGCCACCTTTTCACCTGATGGTAAAAAAGTAGGATTTGTTCTGAACAATGATCTTTATTACAAGGACCTTGCTTCAGGCCAAATGACAAGGATCACAACAGATGGCAAATGGAATGAAATCATCAACGGATCCTGCGACTGGGTTTATGAAGAAGAATTTTCTTTCACAAAGGCTTTTGCATGGTCTCCTGACAACAGGTACATCGCTTATTACCGATTTGATGAAAGTGCTGTGAAGGAATTTACCATGACCAATTACAATGGTGAGCTTTATCCGGAAAACGTGACCTTCAAATATCCGAAGGTCGGTATGGAAAATTCGAAGGTCAGTGTATACATCTACGACACAAAATCCAAAAACAAAGTAGCTGTTGACCGCACCAGCGATCCCGATGGTTACATTCCGCGAATCAAATGGACCAATGATCCATCAAAACTTTGCGTCTTTTGGATGAACAGGCACCAGAATCATCTTGAGCTGTTACTCGCCAATGCAACAAGCGGCAAAACATCTTTATTGCTGAAAGAAGAGAATAAATACTACATCGATATCACCGATGACCTTACCTTCCTTGCAGATAATGATCATTTCATCTGGACAAGCGAACAGGATGGGTACAATCACATCTACCTGTATGGGATGAATGGAAAATTGAAGAAACAACTCACTTCAGGTAACTGGGAAATGTCTTCTTTCTATGGAGTGGATGAAAAGAATAAAACAGTTTACTACCAGGCTGCTTCCGTTTCTCCTATGGAAAGGGAAATATGCAGCATAGGGTTGAATGGTGAAAACAAAAAAATAATTTCTACCTCAAAAGGAATGAATAACGCCCAGTTTTCTACCACTTTTGATCTTTATGTATTGAATCACTCGACCATCAATACAGCTCCAACATTTGATGTTTATGATCGCAAAGGGCAATTGGTCCGATCATTGGAAAACAACGAAAACGTAAAAAAACAACAGGCAGATGCCGGTGTACAACCAGTAGAGTTTTTCAACTTTACGACTACCGAAGGCGTAAATCTTAATGGTTACATGATCAAGCCATACAACTTTGATCCTGCCAAAAAATATCCTGTGTTTATGACGCTCTATGGTGGTCCTGGCTCACAAGAAGTGCTGGATGGCTGGATGGGTGCAGACTATTGGTGGGCACAGTCATTGGCGCAACAAGGATATATCATTGCTTGCGTTGACAACAGAGGCACAGGTGGCCGTGGAGAAGAATTTAAAAAGATGACTTATCTGCAATTGGGCCATTATGAAACTATTGATCAGATAGAAGCTGCTAAATATCTCGGAAAACTTCCTTATGCAGATTCATCACGCATAGGCATCTTCGGATGGAGTTATGGTGGTTATATGTCATCACTCTGCTTATTGAAAGGAAATGATGTATTCAATTCGGCTATTGCTGTCGCTCCTGTCACGAATTGGAAATGGTACGATACGATTTATACCGAGCGCTACATGCGGGACGAAAAAGAAAACTCCAAAGGATATGAAGAAAATTCGCCGATCAACTTTGCAGATCGCCTGACCGGGAATTACCTGCTAGTGCATGGAGGATCTGACGACAATGTACATTTCCAGAATTCAGCTGAAATGGCCAATGCATTGATCAAAGCGAATAAACAATTTGATACCTACATGTATCCTAACCGCAATCATGGGATCTATGGGGACAATGCAAGAAGGCACCTGTATGTGAAGATGACGGATTTCCTCAACAAGAATTTAAAGCCGGAGAAGCCTTTGACGTTTACGAATCAGGCTCCTAAGTCTTAAGGTAGAACAACCCCCAATCCCCGTTCGAAGGGGGAGAAAAACATAACTCCTCCTTTGAAGGAGGGCGGGAGGTTGTTCATTTTAACTGTAAATTAGCGGCTCAAAATCACACCGTTGGAAATTGTAAACCGAAAAGCCCGCCATGAATATGAACTCCTCCAGAAGTATGAGGCTGGCTTGGTATTGAAAGGAACCGAAGTCAAGGCTTTAAGACTCGGCCAGGCCAATATGAGTGATGCGTGGTGTGTGTTCGAACATGGTGAGCTCTACTTGAAAAACCTGCACATCAATGAATATGAGCATGCCAGCATGACTCAGCATGAAGCTAAAGGGACGCGGAAACTGTTGCTCAATAAATCTGAACTGAAAAAAATGGAGAGGAGGGTACAGGAAAAAGGATTGACCATTATCCCTTATCGTATTTACTTTTCGGATCGAGGTCATGCCAAATGCGAAGTGTGGCTTGCGCAGGGTAAGAAAGAATTTGACAAACGCAATACGATCAAGGAGAGAGATGTGAAACGGGATATTGACCGTCGTTTGGCATAGGGCATAGGGCAAGGGGCGGTGAGCAGTGAGCAGAGGTAAGTTGCGCAAAAACTCGTAAGTAGTAATTTGTGAAAATTCGCGTGAATTCGCGGCAAAGTAAAAATGGGTATTGGGTACTCACCAGTATGCTATCTTTAGTGTAGTTAAAACCTTCTATGAAACTACGTAAAGACCTCTCCGATCTCCTCACTGCCGGCATCATCAACCAGGAAACGGCAGAAAAAATAGAAAATTATTACGTCGCTAAGGCTGGTCCACCGCAAAGCAAACTGATCATTGTATTCGGGATCCTGGGATCATTGTTGGTTGGATTGGGGATCGTCCTGATTCTGGCGCACAACTGGGATCAACTTTCCAGGACGATGAAAACCGTTTTCGCTTTTCTTCCGATGGTACTTGGACAAGCTATCTGCGGATATGCCTTGTTTAAGCAAAAAAGTAGCACTGTATGGTGTGAAGGAGGATCCACTTTCCTTGTCATGGGTATCGGGGCGTGTATTGCCCTCATCGGCCAGATCTATAATATTCCAGGCAACCTTGCGTCCTTTCTATTTACCTGGGCTTTATTGACACTTCCTATCATTTATGTCATGAGGTCATCAGTAGCCTCCTTGTTATACCTGATTGGAATCACCTGGTTTGCCTGCGAAAATGGATACTGGGGCAGTAATACTGAAGAATCTTATGTCTACTGGGGATTGTTATTACTGGCTTTGCCTCATTATTATTTTTTGTTTAAACATAAAAGTGAAAGTAATTTTTTCACGTTCCACAATTGGTTTATTCCGCTCTCCGTGATCATTGCTTTAGGTACGGTGGCTACAGAAATAGAAGAGCTCATGTTTATCGCGTATATGAGTTTGTTTGGCCTTCTCTATCTCATCGGCAATACACAAGTATTACGTGATCTGAAAATCAGAAATAATGGATACCTGGTCCTGGGTTCGCTCGGAACTGTTGTGCTATTACTAATCCTGAGTTTCGATTGGTTTTGGACCGATCTGCGTTCTAAAGATTTTTCAGAAGAACTCTGGATGAGTTCACCTGAATTCATTGCATCTGCTATACTGACAATCGCTGCATTGGCATTGCTGATCTATCAAAAGAAAAATCAATCTCTATTTTCTATCAAGCCTGCTGAATTTGTCTTTCTCCTCTTCATCGGCATTTTCTTTATCGGGCTGACTTCTTTCTATGTCACCCTGTTCATTAATCTCATCCTTCTTGGGATCGGCATATTGACAATTCGTGAAGGTGCACGACTAAATCACTTTGGCATTCTGAATTATGGATTGCTGATTGTGACATCCTTGGTGATCGCAAGATTTTTTGATACTGACCTGAGTTTTGTGCTCAGGGGATTACTGTTTGTAGCCGTAGGTCTAGGTTTCTTTTTTGCAAACTACAGGATGGCGAAGAAAAAGCGAGCAGTGAGTAGTGAGCAGTGAGCAGTGAGCAGTGAAATTGTGAGTTGTGAGTCATAAATTATGTCATGAACATCGAGAATAACACTGAAGCCTGAAAGGCTGACATCTCCCACCAATGGGTGAAGCCCATCGAAAACGTGAGTCGTCAATCGTGAATCGTAAGAATTACATTAACCATTTAAACAAATAACCATTTAACCATATTCCCCATTTACCATTTAACAATTAACGCTCCATGCTTTCCAAACTCGCCCTTCCAGCCTTCGCCCTCATGGTCCTCGTCCAACTCTATGTACCAGCACGCATGATCTTTCAAAAAGAAAAAGTGATCATGGAGGGTAAAGAATTCAAATTCAGGACAGCACCGATTGATCCAAATGACCCGTTTAGGGGGAAATACATCACCTTGTCATTTAATGAAACGGCAATGAAAGTGCAGGACTCAGTTGATTGGTATAGTGGTGATCCAGTGTATGTATACCTCACTACAGATTCTGCCGGGTATGCTATTATTCAAAGTGTGACGAAGGACAAACCAGGCGAACTTGACGATTATATTAATGCTACCGTAAGCTATGTCATTGCAGATACAGTGAGTACTGTTTTTGTCACCTACCCGTTTGACCGCTTTTACATGGAAGAATCAAAAGCACCCGCAGCCGAACAAATTTATAATGAAGCAGCAATTGATACGAACCAGGTCGCTTATGCCCTGGTGATGGTCAGGAATGGTGAAGCTGTAGTGAGG
>DASXWI010000619.1:0-6045 GCA_036503755.1 Saprospiraceae bacterium
GATCAATGGTTAGTCAGAGAGTCGGGAGTTATAGTAGGTGTTCCAGAACTGGCTGGCCATATTTTTATTGGTCGAACAAAAGAAGGATTTTCGATGGTCAAAGTGATGAATGGCCATTCACCATGGACGGCTGAAAGGCAGATGGCTATCGATTTGATCCCAATTATTGCTGACGGGATTAAGTATTATGGATTTCTTCCAAAATCAAGAATATTCTGGAACCTTGGGTATTTCAATGACCTGATATCTGAAGGCCAGGGATTTTCAACTTACGAATGGCAGTACATTAGTCGGGTTGGATGGATGCCTTTTTATAATGCTGATGAAAATAAACTCTTGCACATCGCAGCTAATTTCAGATATGGTAAACCTCTCAACGGACAATTCAGAGCAAGGTCACGACCGGAATCAAATCCGGCTCCATACCTGATTGATACAGGTACATTTCCTGCAGAACATTCGACTCACCTTGGAGCAGAAATCTATTATAGTTCAGGTCGATTTATGGCTGGCTCCGAAATCGTTTCACATTCCTTCACCAGTGACATTGGTGAGGATCATCGGTTTTCAGGAGGTGATGTGGTTTTGTCATATTTCTTTACAAATACAATACGTCCTTATTCAACCGTAGGAAGTATTTTCGGATTTATTCCTGCAGGTAAATCAGTCTTTAATGGCGGTTGGGGTGCATGGGAAGGCGTTTTACGTTTCTCATCCTTTAATCTTGATGATGGCAATATCAAAGGTGGAAGCTATTGGCGGTTAACGCCTATGGTCAACTGGTATATGTCAAAAGTTATACGCATGGAGTTTATCTACGGATATGGTCAACTCAACAGGTTTGAGTTGAAAGGGAATACACAGTTTTTCCAATCAAGGATTCAATTTACAATCATGTAGTGTTTCTCTCATGGATAGCGCAGGCACGTATGAATATGTCGGGAACCATACATTTCCTGCTGGATTGGATAGCCATGATTGTCATGTATTTCTATTCGGCATAATCCGGTTTTAATATTAATTTTGGAAGTCCAAATTGAATTGATTATATTTATCTATTGACATAAACACATTATTTTTTCAATACTATGAGTTCCATTTGGAGTCAGTTTGAAGTATGTCATTTTTTTTTTGAATTGTAATCTCACTCCTTATCTTTTTTGTTCCAGGGCTATTGCATTCCTGAGATCATGAATCAGGATGATCTTAGTCATGAAAGAAACAATACTAAATTTTCATTTTTATAAAATGAAATCTCCTGGTTGCACATATCCCCTTTTAATAAAACTAACCTTGTAAAACTTTTGTAAATGAAAAATAGAATCAATAAAGCCATTAGTTTTTTACTCGTTTTTTGTCTTGGAGGATCGGGTGTAATGCTTGCCCAGCAATTCAGAACTGAAAAGGACCTTTTGGGTGAAAAGCAGATTCCTTTCGACGCCTACTATGGTGTACAGACTGCACGTGCCCTGGAAAACTTTCAGGTGAGCGGGGTAAAAACAAATTTCTACCCTGATTATGTAAAAGCCTTCGCCATGGTCAAATTGGCTGCTGCCAGAGCTAATGCAGATGTTGGAAGAATGAGTAAAGAAAAACTGATTCCCATAGAGAAAGCCTGTCAGGCTGTGATTGACGGTAAATATCATGATCAGTTTATCACTGATCTTTACCAGGGGGGTGCAGGTACTTCAGCTAACATGAATTCGTGTGAAGTGCTGGCTAACATTGCGCTTGAAATGAGCGGTCACAAGAAAGGTGAATACCAATACATCGAGCCTCATGATGATCTAAACATGGGGCAGTCGACCAATGATGTTTACCCAACCGCTATCCATGTCGCTCTCCTTCTACACAATGATAAATTGGTCAAAGAAGCTAAAGCCTTATCAGCCGCTTTCCATAAGAAAGGAGAAGAATTTAAAGATGTGCTGAAGATGGGACGAACTGAAGGACAGGATGCTGTACCAATGACCGTTGGCCAGGAGTTTCATGGTTTCGGCAATCAACTCGATGCTGCTATAGCAGTACTGATTCATTCCGAAGAATATCTCAGTGAGATAAATATGGGCGCTACCGCGATTGGTACTGGGCTGACAGCTTCTCCAGGGTATGCAGAAAAAGTCCCAGGTCACCTTGCAAAGATCACGGGCAAGCCGATCAAAATGGCACCTGATCTTATTGCAGCGACATCAAGCATGCAAGCTTTCATGTTGTATTCTGGTGCGCTGAAAAACTTTGCTGTGGCGCTGTCTAAAATTTCAAGTGACTTGATCTTCCTGGCCACTGGCCCACGTACAGGGGTTTTCGAAATCAATCTTCCTCCACTTCAACCTGGTTCGTCTATTATGCCAGGTAAAGTAAATCCTGTGATGCCAGAATTGATGAATGAAGTTTGTTTTAAAGCGATTGGCAATGATGCTACTGTCACCATGGCCTCACAGGATGGCTTGCTTCAGCTCAATGCGTATGAGCCTGTCGTTGCTGTTGCGCTTTTCGAGACGCAAGGCCTTTTATTTATGAGCATGCCTTTATTCAGGACTAAATGTATAGATGGCATCACTGTCAATGAAGATGTGCTTAATCATTATATGGAACGTAGTATAGGTCTTGTTACCGCACTTAACCCTATACTAGGCTATGAGAAAACAACCGAACTTGCAAAGGAAGCACTTGAAACGAACAAAGGTATCCTTGAATTGATCCGTGAGAAAAAACTTCTAACGGAGGCACAGATCAAGGAATTGATGGATCCTGCCAAGATGACTAATCCAAACAAGCAGTAATTCACCTATAGGTTCATAAGGTGATTATCTGTGCACGTATAAGATGAATCAGAGAAGATATTTTTTACCTAATAATCCAATTCAGTTATGAAACACAATCATTTTTTCATGAAGAACATTTTGGCATTCATGCTTGTCTTTGCAAGCTTTGGCTTATTTGGACAAGCCAAACCGAACATTGTTATCCTGGCTACAGGAGGAACAATAGCAGGTGCAGGTGCGAGTGCTACCGGATCCGAATATACCTCGGGCCAAGTGAAGATTGAAGCCATGATCGATGCCGTGCCAAATATTCGTGACCTGGCAAACCTAAAAGGAGAGCAACTAGCTAATGTAGGTTCACAGGATATGAGTGTCAAAGTTTGGCTTGATCTCGCCAATCGAATCAATACCTTGTTAGCCGGTAAAGATGTGGATGGAATCGTCATTACGCATGGTACTGATACACAAGAAGAAACCGCTTATTTTCTGAACTTAACCGTTAAAAGCGATAAACCTGTGGTATTGACAGGTTCGATGCGTCCATCCACAGCCCTGAGTGCTGAAGGGCCATTGAATCTATATAATGCTGTTGCGGTTGCTGCAAGCCCACTTTCAAAAGGATATGGAGTCATGGTGGTGATGAATGATGAAATCCATTCTGCCAAGGACGTGCGTAAAATGATCACTACGCCTGTGCAGACATTTCAGTCTCCACAAGAAGGTATGATTGGAACAGCTATTTTCGGCCAGGTTGAATTTTTTCACAAACCACTTGGCAAGCATACGACCATGAGCGAGTTTAACATTGATGGAGTGAAAGCCTTACCTAGAGTTGATATTGTTTACGGTTGTGCAGATATGTCTGGTGACCTGATTGATCTCATGGTCAAAGCCGGAGCAAAAGGTATTGTCATTGCAGGTGTTGGTGATGGTAATATGAATGCCGCTACGCTCGAAGCCGCTAAGAAGGCTGCTTCACAAGGAATATGGGTGGTGAGAGCATCACGTGTACCCATTGGTAAAGTACTGATCAAAGGTGAAGTTGATGACAAACAATTTGGCACACTCTGTTCAGACGAACTCAATCCACAAAAAGCCAGGGTCCTGCTTATGTTAGCTATGCTAAAGAAGAGGAACTGGGATGATATGCAGCGATTATTTGTAGAGTATTAATGTATAAGTGATTTGATTAACCTGCAAGATCTTCAGCAGGAAGTCTATTAGCAAGAGAAGGTACATGTTCATCATGTACCTTCTTTTTTTATACCCACGCCCATGCCTCTTACGGTCTCACTGTCTTATTATCTTACATGAGGAGATTCTCCTTTTTCACAGGCCCCTCAACCGTATACCCTTCGGCATACTCAACACCGATGAGCCTTCCCATCTCGCGTGCACGAGCTTTGAGAAATTCAATAAAATCAAGACCCGATATTGGTGTATGTGGTTCAGTAGAAACCGGGTCATAGAATTGTGATTTGAAAGCCAATACAGCTTCTGTTTTTTTGTCGATGTACGGGGTAATATCCACACAAACATTTGGAGAAAGGTACCTATCCTGAATCATGTGGTAAACTTGACGAGGACGCCATGCCTGGAGAACCTGGCCCTGGTCTTCCATTTCTATTTTAGTCAGTCCAGATAGAAAACAACTCTCTGCCACAAGTTGAGCGCCTCTCCCATGATCAGGATGACGGTCACGGATGGCATTAGTGATCACGATCTCCGGTTGGTATTTTCGAATGGCACGAATGACCGGCATTTTGTTTGATTCACTCAAATCAAAAAATCCATCTCGCAATCCAAGGTTTTCCCGCAACGAAATGCCCATGATGGCAGAAGCTTTAGCAGCCTCCTCCGCACGTATTCTTGCATTGCCTCTTGTTCCCAATTCACCGGCAGTGAGATCCACGATCCCAATGGTATGCCCCATTTCAATATGCTTAAACACTGTGCCAGCGCAGCATAGCTCGACATCATCCGGATGAGCAACAATGAAAAGGATATCTGTTTTCATAGGAGGGCGAAGATAACAACGAATTGGGTTGTTGTAAAGCTTATAAGCTTATGGAGCTTATAAAGCTTATAGGTTTAGGAGGTTAATTGTTGATTGTTAAATGGTAAATGTTAAATGGTTAGGAGGTAAATGGTTAAATGGTTAAATGTTTAAATGTTTATGAGTTTATAAGTTTATGCGGGTAGGAGATCATGCCGCTGGAAGGAGTTTTCTCCGCCAGCAATGTAAAGAACATCTGGACAAGCAGTAGGTAAAGCACTGCGTTTAGAAAGTTTAGTTTTAGTACCTGTTCGGCCCTAAAGTTTAGAATCTCATCATTTTTCACTCTTCACTCTTCACTTTTCACTTTTCACTACTCCCTCTGCCCATCACCAACGGATCAGTGCAGCTCCCCATGTAAACCCACTACCAAAAGCTGCGAGGCAAACAAGGTTGCCTTTCTTTACAGCGCCTGCTTCAACAGCTTCCGCTAAAGCAATAGGAATAGAAGCTGCAGTCGTGTTGCCGTATTTCTGGATATTGTTCCAGACCTGGTCATCACGGAGGCCCATCGTTTTTTGGACAAACTGACTGATACGCAAATTGGCTTGGTGACAAACCAGGAGATCGATGTCTGACTTTTGCAATCCGGCGGAGTCCAGTACTTCGCCAATCACTTCAGGAAATTTGGCTACAGCATTTTTAAAAACAAGTTGGCCATTCATATTCGGAAAGATCATTCCATCGTCCAGCATTTTCTGGCTGATAAATGTTTCACCAAATTCTGATTCTTTGTAGCCATAAATAGAAGGATCCGGTGCATGGACACCGCTATGTGAACCTGGATTAATCATTGCCAGTTCCTCAGCAAATTCGCCATTTGCATGGATGCGTGACGATAGTATTCCCCTGAAATGTTCATCTGTTGCACTTAAGATAACTGCGCCCGCGCCATCGCCAAAGATGACCGTTACATTACGACCACGTGTTGAAAAATCAAGGCCCATGGAATGCGTCTCTGCACCGATCAACAGAATATTACGATACATGCCACTCCTGATAAACGCATCAGCAACAGAAAGACCGTAAACAAATCCACTGCATTGATTACGGATATCGAGACAAGGAATTTCAGTTCTTGTAATGCCAAGCTGTCGCTGTACTAGCACTCCGCAACCTGGAAAGTAATAGTCAGGGCTTAACGTGGCGAAAATGATCAGATCGAGTTCATCAGCATTCATGCCGGCATTCGCCAGAGCTTTTTTAGCAGCTTCGGTGCCAAGG
>DASXWI010000620.1:0-8510 GCA_036503755.1 Saprospiraceae bacterium
GTATAATCAATTTCTTTCACCACGGCCATTTCATCACCATACCATTTCTGTCCAGAACCTGGTGGCCTGTACCGACCAAGAAGATTAATCTTTTCATCTTCCATACGCTGAAAGGCGATTGATTTTTCAGATGGATAAACTCCGTTATTATCATTTGGCCTCGTTGATATGTTTACTCTTTCAATGCTATTGATAATAATATAGTAGTGATTGGAACGATCATAATTATTCAATTCCATATTGTAAATCCTTTCGACCGGATCATATGTCCAGCGGTCAGGGCCTTCCGCGTACCAAAGTAAATAGTCCCCTTGATTGAATTGGCCATCATCTAACCCGAATGCATACGTAGCGTACTGCTCTAGATCATCAATCCGGGGGATACTGTTCCATTGAGGGATTTTACCGGGACCATTTCCAAAAACACCAATTGCGGTTGGATTAATACTGGAAGGTTCAATCTTCAGTTTGTCTTTTATAAAATTGAAATCAATCTTATAGATGCCAGCATGCTCTACGGCCACTCTATGGATGATTCCTCCAGCTAATACAGAGGCATCTTTGAATTCAGGACCTGAACGGGAAGGAAAGCCATGCCCTACTTCTTCCTGCCCGGAAAGCAAGGACGATATTAAGAGTAATGGAAGCAAATGGAGGGTGAAATTTCTTTTCATACCAAACTGCTGGCTAAATCTGAGGCTTCAAAAATCGTTAATAAAACGTTACTGGCAATTAACTATTGCTACTGATATATACTATTTTCAGCTGTTTCTTGACAAATTAACTTAGTTTTTAGTTTCTGACCCACCGAAACCCCTTCATTTGACGTTTAGAAATCTAAATGGAGTAATATTGTCTAAGTGATCCACCTGAAGAATGTCCTTTCCCCTTTTAAAATGACTGTCCTGACGAAAAGGTTCAGGAGGGTGGTTTTATTTCTTCCATTAGCTTTTTTCTTCCTGCTGCATTCAAATATTGGCATTGCACAAGATCCTGTGTTCTCCCAGTTTTATCTATCCCCGCTTCAATTAAATCCCGGGCTGGCTGGCCTGACAGATAATGCAAGGTTTTCAGCGAATTACCGCAACCAATTCCCTGGTTTTAATAATGCCTATAAGACCTATGCTCTATCTTATGACCAGTATTTCAAAGGTATAAATGGAGGGGTTGGATTCTGGCTCTTATCGGATGATGCCGGAGACGGTATCTTAAAAACAATCAAGGCTGCAGGTATATTTTCTTACCGGGCTCGCCTAAATGATGACCTTTTTCTCAAAATGGGGACAGAGATCGGGATTGTTCAGTCCACGTTAAACTGGAATAGCCTAAGGTTTGGAGATCAGATTGACGATTATCTGGGTACCATTAGCCCAGGTGGATCTCCGTTTCCCACAGAAGAAACTGCCCCTGAAAAGAATACGATTATATATCCCGACCTGGGAATCGGGTTAGTCTTATATGGTGAAACCCTTTATGGAGGCATCTCCGTACGCCACCTAAACCAGCCAAAAGTTGAATTCCTTGAAATTAACCCTGACCTGACCCCCGGATTGCCAATCCGCTGGACTTTTCATGCAGGGGGTACTTTTCCGGTTTTTTCCAGTCGTAGTAGCCGCAATGAAACGTTCCTCGCCCCTTCTATCATTTTTGTTCAACAAGGTCCTTTCAATCAGGTCAATGGAGGTTTAACCCTGGAAACTGGCCCAATCTCATTTGGAGCTTTTTATCGGAACACTTCTGGGCAATCGGAATCCATTATTGGAGCTATAGGATTGAAAACCAAGCAATTGAAAATTGGATATAGCTATGATGCCACTATTTCCGGCTTCCCGGACAGTGGAGGTACGCACGAGATTGGCCTCGTTTTTGTCCTGGATAATGGTCAAAAGGAATCCCGGTACAATGACTGTCTGAGGCTTTTCAGATAGCCTAATTTCGGGGTTTGACCTCTCTTTTGTTATGTTTACGGTCGGAAAAACAAAACAATATTAACCCTATCGTAACGTTTCAGAAAATGTATATTTGTCCCTCTTTTAACAAACATGTTCAGTTCAGAATGAAGAAATTCTTTTTAATCAGTGCAGGAGCACTGTTGATGCTGGGTTTTGTGGCCTGTAAGAAATCAGAGCGTTCATCCGTGACTGGGTGGAAGTATAATGACCAGGAATGGGGAGGTTTCGAAAAGGGTTCGCATGGAGATCTTGAGATTGGCCCGGGCCTGGTGCCTATTGATGGAGGAACCTTTACAATGGGTCTTACCGATCAAGATGTAACTTATGACTGGAACAACGTTCCACGAAGAATAACCATTTCTTCATTTTTAATGGATGAAAGTGAGGTATCAAATTCCCATTATCGCGAGTTCGAATATTGGACAATGCGTGTATATGGCGAAACCTACCCACAGGAAGTGCTGAGCATCCGTCCCGATACGCTATGCTGGCGGGAAGAACTCTCGTTTAACGAGCCTTTGGTGGAAACCTATTTCAGGCATCCAAGCTATGCTGATTATCCAGTCGTTGGGATTACCTGGGAACAAGCCACTAAATTTTGCCTCTGGCGTACCGACCGTGTTAATGAAATGCTGTTGGTGGAAAAGGGTGTATTGAACCTGAATGTTGACCAAAAAGATGCAGACAACTTTAATACTGAATCCTACCTGGTAGGTCAGTACCAAGGAAGCGTTAAGAAAAACCTCCCTGATCTTAAAACCGGTGGTGAGCGTCCTGTAAGATTTGAAGATGGTATCCTTCTTCCAGCGTACAGGCTTCCAACTGAAGCTGAATGGGAATACGCTGCTCTTGCCCTTCAGGGTAATAACCTCTCTAAGAAAGATGAGTTAATCTCTGATCGTCGTATCTACCCATGGGATGGTAATACTGCCAGGTACAAAGTCCATGACAAGAATCAGGGCAAAATGCTGGCTAACTTCAAAGAAGCCAGAGGTAACTATATGGGTACTGCGGGCAAACCAAATGACAATGCTCCATTCCCAGCACCTGTTAAATCATTCTTCCCTAATGACTTCGGCTTGTATAACATGGCGGGTAACGTTAGTGAATGGACAAGCGATCTTTATCGCCCTATGACCAGTTCTACACTTCGTGATGTTGAGGGTCATGACTTGAATCCTTATCGTGGTAATATCTTCCAACAGCGTGTACTCGATGAAAACGGAAGACCAGTTGAAAAAGATAGTCTTGGCCGTATCCGCTATACCATTGTAGAAGATTCAATAGCAGCGATGCGTGAAAACTATCAGAAAGGAAATGTAGTTGATTACCTGGATGATGATAATGAATCCGTGTACTACGGTTATGGAGAAACTACCTTGATCAACGACTCTTCAAGAGTTGTAAAAGGTGGTTCATGGGCAGATCGTTTATTCTGGCTTTCTCCCGCTGCAAGAAGATATAAAAACCAGACACTTGGAGACAGCAAGATCGGCTTCAGATGTGCTATGCACCAAATTGGTGGTTCTGAGCCAGGTGGTGAAATCGGCGGACATGACTTCGGTGGTGGTAGTTCAAAATCATCACGGAGATATAAATAAACTGAAGAAATATTCTTCGAACTAAAAACGCCCATTCATTCTGACTGGGCGTTTTTATTTTTACACCATGGCTTACAGAACTATTTCCCGATGAAGCTGGATATCCCCTCACTCTATTCCATCTTTCTGAAACATCCTGTAATCTCAACTGATACCAGGAAGATTACCCCCGGTTGTATTTTTTTCGCCCTCAAAGGATCGAATTTTGACGGTAATACATTTGCAGCACAGGCGCTCACCGAAGGAGCATCATATGCTGTTGTTGATGATCCTTCTATTGAAGGCCCACGATTTATTTATGTAAAAGATACGCTCCTAGCTTTACAATCACTTGCCAACTACCATCGGCGTCAATTCAACATACCTGTTTTAGCCATTACAGGAAGCAATGGAAAAACAACAACGAAGGAGCTGGTCTCAGCTGTGTTATCGAAAGCTTTCAATGTGCATGCAACACGGGGCAATCTGAATAATCATATTGGCGTCCCTCTTACCTTGCTGGGTATAACCCAAGATACCGAATTTGTAGTCTGTGAAATGGGTGCAAATCATCCGGGTGAGATCGCCTCATTATGCGACATTGCTGAACCAACATCTGGCCTCATCACAAATATTGGAAAAGCTCATCTCGAAGGATTTGGCTCCCTTGAAGGCGTTAAAAAAGCAAAAGGCGAATTATATGCTTATCTAAGCCAACATAATGGATTAGGATTCGTCAACACCGATGATCTCAATCTCCGCGACCTCGCAACAACCCTGGGGAAAAAGAAAACATATGGTTTTAATCCCGATGGAAAACCAGAATTGTACTTTTCATATTCTACCAAACCAGGTGAAAGAGGATTCATAATCCATGACCAGGAAGATAAGGTTTCGATTAAGTCTTCGATGTTCGGCCACTATAATGCAACAAATGTTCTGGCGGCCTATACTGTAGGTAATCATTTTAATGTACGTGATGAACAAATTGCACTCGCTATCGAACAATATGTCCCTGGTTCCAACAGGTCTGAAATCATTACACATCGTGATTGCATTTTCGTAAAGGATGCTTATAATGCAAATCCTTCCAGCATGGAGTTAGCTTTGACCGCATTTTCTTCGCAATACCCTCATGGATGGGTAGTCCTTGGCGACATGAAAGAATTGGGTGAAGACAGTGCCGAAGCACATCGGCAAATTATTATGCAAGTTTCCAAAACTGAATTTGAACGTGTCTTTCTTGTTGGTCATACCTTTGCTAAATCTTTGGATGACCTTCAATTAAAAGATCCAAGATTCTCAAGTGTTGCGAACATTAAAGAATTGAGTTCAAATTGGATTTGGGAGCAATGTAAAAACAAAGCCATCCTTTTGAAAGGATCAAGATCGATGCAATTGGAGATGCTTCTTGAAACAGGCAATGACTAGCCTAATACCGATTTGATGATTAGTTCGCTGTAATCCTCTTCACAAGCCTTCCGATAATCTCTATAGGAACAAGGGACTTTACGTCCGGCTTTATTTTCGATCCACCATCTTCCCGACAACTCACTTTTATAGAAAAGCAAAACATAATCATTGTCTTTTGCCTGTACATGATATTGCGTCAGCGGACTTTGTTCGGGATCTTCTCGCAATGTTGATCCTTCCAGAAGATACCACACCATTTGCGCTAAAGCATTTGCCATCATCCCGGAATGATCTGATTCCTGCTTATATCCATAAATACCTACGGAATGAAGTCCTTGGGCTGCGCCTGCATATCTGAATAATTGGCAAGCCTCGATGGTTGTAAGTCCACTTGCAGACATTCCGGTAATGTAACCAGCTTCAGCTGCACTCATACTATCACAGTTGAAGATCATCACATTTGAATCCCTGATGCAAGGTTCGGCAAGATTCAATTCTTCTCTTAAATCACTTAACCGTAAATGGCCTTCAACATTAAGATGTGTTTCTGAAACGAGGTGTCTTTGTGTACCGATATATTGATATAAACATCCAGTGTGACTGTTCCTAAGATTAATATCATCATCAAGATTTGATTCACGAACGATACTCACCATTCTTGCCGTATCTACCTGGTGACCTGCAAATCCATTTGGTGCACCCAGGAGAAGAACGATGGCCCCACTCTCCCTGATCTCCTTAAGGACAGGAATGATATTTTCTTGTTGGCGTGGTGCAAAGGTTCCACAATCAATTACCTGGAGGGCCGCAGAAGGGGTTGCACTAAATTGGTAAAGACTCTGCTTAATAGCCTGTGCAATTACTCTGTCAAAGCTGATGATCAATAAATCTCCTGAGCTATAATTGGAATCCTGATCATGAAGAAATTTGATCTTATGCCACAGGGAGTTTTTACTCAACCGTTCTGGCCGGATGGACGATTTTTCGTCAGGGACAAACCAATGGGAAATCATGATGTAAATATATTAATTATTTCTTTAATATAAATGCAACGATGGTCTAACCTCCTCATTTTGACCATGCTTAAACCTGGTTGAACCATGAAAATTGCTTGAAACGTAGCTTTTTTAACAGAAAAGGAATACATTTGTAAGACACATTATCTATAAAATCTGAACCCTATGACACTAATACGCTATGTCTTATTGTTGAGTCTCCCTTTAGTATTCGTGAATTCCCTGCGTGCCCAATCTACTAGTGAAAGTTTTATGTCTCCGGTGATTGAGGATGAAATGACAGTTAATCCAGAACAAAACAAACTTTGGAGAACTGGTCAGTCCAAATATTCCGCTAAGCCAAAAAGCATGTGGGAACTTGGTTTACACGGAGGATCTGCATTTGTCGGTGGTGATGTTGAAGCGCCATTTCCTGCGGGATACGGTGTTGGACTTCATATACGTAAGGCAATTAACTATACGCTATCGTGGAGATTAGATGCTACCTATCAATCTTCTAAAGGATATGATGCTCGTAGCTTCAACTTTCTGGAATCGGAAAGAACCTACCAGCAAAATATAGCTGATGAACCAATCCTTGTTGGATATACTGATGAATCCATCAACGAGGATAACATTCACCGGAATTACCAATCCAATATTATGGCTTTTACGCTTGAAGGAATCCTTAATATCGGTAATGTCTTATTCCACAATCCTTCTAATAAATGGAACTTATACACAGCATTAGGATTAGGTGTGAATATCCCTGAGGTCGGCGTTGATTTAATTGATGCCAATGGCCAGTTATATAATTTCGCTACTGTCACAGAAGGTTTAGATATGACCACCAGCGATGGTAGAGGTGAAGCAAGGGATAGACTTAAAGACCTACTGGATGGAGATTTCGAAACTCCAGGGGGTGTAGAACAAGACGTTCTTTCATTTGGTGATTATAAAAAAGTCATTCCCCATTTCAGTGTTGCTGTTGGTATATCCAGGAAAATATCTAAACGTATCAATATCGGCCTTGAACACCGCATCTTGTTAAATGATAATGATCTGCTTGATGGTTTTGAAAAGCAATCAGACATTGCTACAACATCAAGTAATGATATTCCACACTATACTTCTTTACGCATTGGGTTCAATATCGGATCGAAGGAAAAGAGAATTGAACCACTTTATTGGGTGAATCCGCTTGATGGTTCGTTCAATGATTTAGCTGAACTTAAACAGCGTCCAAAATTTGACCTAACCGATAGTGATGGTGATGGTGTAATTGACATGATTGACCAGGAGATCGCCACAGCTGCCGGCTGCCCAGTTGACACCAGGGGTGTGACTTTAGACAGTGATGCTGATGGTGTAGTAGACTGCAAAGACCAGGAGCCATATTCACCTCCGGGTTATGAAGTAAGCAGTGATGGAATTGCAATGGTCCCTGATGATGGCATGACCGAAGAAGAGGTAGTTGCCTTGGTAAATCAACGAACTGCAGCTATGGAATCGAGCCTTAACTGGTTTCTCCCGATGATTCATTTTGATCTTGACAAATATTATGTCAAACCTGAATTTTATGGGTCATTGCATAACATTGCAGCAGTCATGCGCTCGCATCCGGAAATTAAAGTGGTAGCTACAGGTTTCGCTGACAACCGTAGTACCTCCGAATACAACAATGTACTTTCCTACAATAGGGCAAATGAAGCTATCAATTATATCTCTAAGACGTATAATATCCCAAGAGAGCGTTTCATCCTTAACTATGGTGGCGAAGAATCACCAGTGGTTGCGGGGTTGAAGGAAAGTTTTAACACTTCATCGAATGAAGAATATAAACACTATGTGAATCGCCGCGTGGAATTCCGCGTAGCAACATCAACTGATGTTGAAATGAGCAGGCCCGCAGGTCCTGATGCCGGGAAAAACACACCTGGATCATCAATTCCTGGCTCCAAATATTCCGGAAATTATAACTCCGGGTATTAGGCCTTATGGATTGAATAGGGTTATTTGAGATAGATTTTTTGTGTATCCAAAAGCTCCTTGCTTAATGAGGCCAGGGGCTTTTGATTTTTTTGGAAGCCCTATACCCTACCTTCTACCGTATATCCGTAATTTCACAGCTTAAATTATTGATACCGAATGGCTGAGATTATCCGAATGCCCAGGCTAAGTGACACGATGGAAGAAGGCAATATCGTTGGCTGGCTTAAAAAAGTGGGTGATAAAGTTTCTCCCGGGGATATCCTCGCGGAGGTGGAAACTGACAAAGCAACAATGGAACTGGAGAGTTTCCATGAAGGATACCTCCTTTATATCAGTGTAAAGGAAGGCCCTGTCCCTGTCAATGACATCCTTGCCGTGATAGGCGGGAAAGATGAAGATTATAAGCAGATCCTTGCTGGTGAATCAAAGGGAGGAGAAACGCTTCCTAAATCCACTACCCAGGAAGAAATATCTACAAATGGAGAAAAAAGATCAACTTCTACCACCCCTCCACCTACTACAACTCCCACACCACAACCTGTCGAAAGTGAAACCAGGGTAAAATCATCACCACTGGC
>DASXWI010000621.1:0-4156 GCA_036503755.1 Saprospiraceae bacterium
TCCGTTTGACTCATTTACGTGCAAGCCACCTTTTTGAGATTATACCTTTATCGGAAACGGTTTCGATAAATGAATCTATTGATCCGTGATTTTAAAAATTTGGATATATCATTTTATACAAAATCATTTCTATCAACTTTAAAATTATTTTAAATGAAAAAGTCTCCGGGTGGCAACCCAACTATGCAAAACAGGTCGAAATTCTTTCATCGATTCAAACTTCCTCTTTCCATTCTTGCACTCGTCATTGTTTTTGTTACGGCTTGTACTAAGGATGAGATCTTTCCCGAACAGGAATTAGCTCCCCGATCATGGCATTCACCAGACATGGTCATGACCTGGAACCAAGCCATTGAGGAAATGTACACGTTTCCGACCAATGCACTTAGTAAGTCTCAACCGGTTGTTGCCAGGATAATGGCCATGTACCACCTGGCCATCCACGATGCACTCAATTGCATTACGCCCAAGTATGACAGGTATTTGGGTGTAGAACGTGATAAAGATGCAGATCCTGATGCTGCAGTTGCACAGGCGGCCTATGATGTGATCGCGGTTGTGAAGTACCCGGATCAGAGTATGGCTGCAATGAACGCATTGTTGGCTACTTCTCTTGCTGGTATACCTGAAGGTGATGCAAAGGATCGTGGCATTGCACTTGGACATGCAGTAGCATCAGCCATTCTTGCTCAGCGTGCTGTTGATGTCCCATATCTCCAGGGAAACTATGGTACTATACGGCCAGAAGGTACTGAACCAGGTGAATTCAGATACATACCACCACTTAATTATGGATTAAATGGTTATCGCCTGATGGCTCCATTTATTATCGCGAGCCAGGATCAGTTTCGACCTGAAGCACCCTATGTTGTTAATACCCCCGAATACACTACCGATTATAATGAAGTTAAAACACTGGGTCGTGCTACCGGATCTCAGAGAACGGACTGGCAAACTGAAACTGCAGTATTCTGGGCAGAGATTACCAACCGTAAGTGGAATGACATTGCACAACAAGTGATCGCCAGCCGTCCGCCACAAAGTATGGATGCATGGAAGACTGCGCGACTACTGGCCCTCATGCATGCAGCAATCGCAGATGCCAATATTAATTCCTTTGATAGCAAAGACTACTACTACCACTGGGCTCCGATTTCGGCTATCCGGTTAGGTGATACGGATGGTAATGATGATACAGTTGGAGATGCAGCATGGACTGCATTAATTCCTCAATTGCCCATTGGTGGCTACCCTGGAGTTCACTCTGAAGCTGGTGCTGCTGCCGGTGAAGTGCTGATTCGTTTCTTCGATAAGGATGATTACGACCTTGACCTTGACTCTCCATTTTTACCAGGTGTCATCAGGTCATTTAATACCATTAGTGATGCAGTTGATGAATGCACCATTGCAAAGATCTATACCGGTCATAATACACGTCATGCAGTCGATGCAGGTGAAGCCATGGGTTATTTAGTGGGTGATTATGTTTTTGAAAATGGGTTGCAGGAATAGAGTTTAAAATTGAACGCGTTGTTTTTTTATAATATTTTAAATCATTAAAATCATTATTCACAGATTCATTACAAGTTACTTCAATGCATTCGTACTAGTCTCCTTATGGTATGCTTTGTAAGTGACTTGTAGTGAGTTTTGAAAATGGAGAGAAAATTTTGTTTGTAATGGTTTTATTAAATCCTTATCACAACACCTCTCACAAAAAATAATCCATTTCCGCCATCGGCTCAAACTTGCTTCTCTTTTTAGATATAGAATAATATTAATCTCCTAATCAAAATTCCAATTGCCATGAAATCAACTCAACACAACATCCAAACTTCTCGCATGCCTTGGGGCATAAGAAAATATAGCCTTTATGGCGGATTCTTCATTGCCTTGATACTGGGATTTAGTTCCTCTAAAATCAATGCTCAATCTATAGACTGGCTATGGATTGAAGGTTATGAGACTTCACCCTGGCCGATAAATGAATTTGAATCTTTGGTCATTGATGCTTCAGGGAATATCTATGCAACCGGGTATTTGGAAAATGAGTTTTATGGTGGAGGTGATGTTGTGGCTTATGTCGCTAAATTCAATGGGGCAGGAGGGCTGATCTGGGACAAGCTGTTTGGAGAGGCCGGAAATCCCTTAACCTATGGCAAATCCATTTCCATTGATGATGCAGGGAATATTTACATTATGGGCACCTTTGAGGGGACCAGTGATTTCGATCCTGGATCCGGTACCTACGACCTAACATCCGCCGGAAGCGCTGATCTCTATATTTTAAAATTAACCTCCTCCGGTGGTTTTGTCTGGGCCAAACGTATAGGAGGCCCTCTTGAGGATGGAACTTTCCGTTCCTGCCTCGCCATCAATCCTGAAAATGGACAACTATTTTTAACTGGTTATTTTCATGGGACTGCAGACTTCGATCCCGGTTCAGGGACTTACAATCTAACATCAGCAGGAGCAGATGATATTTTCATTACTTCCTTAGATGCATCGGGTAATTTCTTGTGGGCTGACAGAATAGGTGATTCCGGATCCGATGTTGCTAAATCTATCGCGTGTGATAGTAATGGTGATGTGGTTACAACAGGAAAATTTACCGGAGCGGTTGATTTTAATCCAGGGCCAGGCTCATTCCCATTGAATGGAGGCGGAACTTTTATTTCCAAGCTTACGGGTGATGGCGGATTTACGTTTGCTCTTAAACTAGGAAATGGTACAGGGTCAGGAAATGCCATAACTGTAGATGCTTTAAATAATATTTACACTACAGGTCCATTCACCGGAACTGACGCCGACTTTGATCCAGGCCCTGGCCAATTTGAATTAGATGCAGATGGAACAGATTTCTTTATTTCCAAATTAGACGATTCCGGAAACTTTATCTGGGCTGTTACAATGACCGGACCAGGGTATGCAGAAGCTTATAGCATTGCGGTTGATAATGGAGGTAATGTGTTTACAACCGGTCAACTTGCATCCTCCGCCGACTTTGATCCTGGTCCAGGACAGCAATGGATTCATGCATATGATACTCAGGAAATGTTCGTTTCAAAACTGGATGCTTCGGGAAACTTCGTTTTCGCTGAAAGTGGAAGGGGAGATGATTGGGACTGGTGGGATTCCGCAAATTATATAGTTGTTGATAATGCAGGAAGTGCTGTAATCGCAGGTGCATGGGCCAATATTTTTATGATTGGTCCTTTTGGATTGTCTGACCAGCCTGGTGGGGGTGGAGTGTGGTCATATGTTGCCAAATTCGGAACTGAAGCAGTCCCGCCCCTTAGTGTTTCAATAACGGGTACCAACGTACTATGTTATGGTGAATCCACTGGAAGTGCAGTTGCACAGTTTACAGGTGGATTTTCACCTTATGACTATTATTGGTCAAATGGGCAATCAGGTCCTGAAATAACTAATCTCGAAGCCGGTATCTACACTGTAACCGTTACTGATAACTATGACAATAGTGCTACCGCCCAGGTGGTCGTCACAGAACCACCCCTTCTTGAATTCTCAACTCCATTGATCAGTTATGTTAGCTGTAACAGTGGTAGTGATGGCTCTATCCAGGTAACCGGAACTGGCGGGGTATCCCCCTATACGTTTGAGTGGTCGAATGACGAATCAGGGCCTTCCATTTCCAATCTGGAAGCAGGAACTTACACGGTTACCATAACAGATTTTAATGACTGCACCCAATCCGAAAGTTATCAAGTAGAACAACCTGATCCACTTGAAATCAGCCTTGTGAATCTCAATAATGAAACTTGTGCCGGTTCAAATGATGGGGGAATCACGATCGATATTTCAGGGGGTACAAACCCTGTAAACGCAGTTTGGTCAAATGGCAATACCGGTACATCAAATATGAATTTAGTTCCGGGTGTATATAGTGTCACGATCACAGATAACAATGATTGCACACAGACTGTTGCCTATACCATTCAGCCAGGAGGATTTATGGAAATAAATCTTGTGCAGATTCACCATGTGTCTTGCGCAGGTGAATCTGACGGCATTGTCTCTGTAATAGGATCCTCAGGAGTCCCTCCCTATGTCTATCTCTGGTCAAACGGTGAAACTGGATCATCTATTGACTCATTAGGGCCTGGATATTATAGTGTCACTACGTCAGACAGCT
>DASXWI010000622.1:0-10377 GCA_036503755.1 Saprospiraceae bacterium
TTGGATTAAGTGGATTAAATTCTAAGTCAATAAATTCGATAGAAGTCATCTTAAGACTCCAGTTGGTTCCTCCATCCAATGTCTTGTATACACCTCTTGTGGTTGCGGCGATTAAAATTTGATTATTCGTTGGATCGATGAGTAGCCGGTTGACCATCTGTCCTTCAAAAATTGTATAACTGAGACCTGTTGCATTCCAGGTGTTCCCACGATCTGTTGATTTCAATACACCAATGCTTCGGTTGTCCCAACCATCACGATCACCTGTAGCGATATAAATGGTGTTTGATGTTTCAAAATCATCTGGGATGATGATATCGCTTACAGCGAGAACACCATTTTGGTCCGTTTGACAAGTCCATGTCGATCCGTTGTCTGTCGTCATCCACAGACCACCTGCTGCAGCGCCAACCCAGTAGGTATTCATATCCGTTGGATGAAAAGCAACGCAATTGATACGACCAATTCCTGAATATCCGCTAAACGAAGAAGTAGGGCCGAGTGGTGTCCAGTCTGCCGCCACAGATGTAGAGCTTCGAGGTTTCGTTTTTTCAAAATCTCTCCGGACTTCCATGGCAGATTTCTTAGGGAATTCACCTGTCCTTGGGTTTACCCGGCATTGCATTTCATACTCCCAACGTTTGAATTGTTTCCATCCTGGAGCTTTTTTCCTGACACCATTTTCAAAATAGGTACCCTTCTCCACTTGGTAAGGAGCCCAATAAGTTTCAAAAGCTTTCTGATAATCAAAAAGGGTGAGTTCGTTTTTCGCTTTTCCGGCAGGCAGATTCTCAAGCCATGGTTGAGCAAAAATAGAAAGGGATACCAGGGAGATGATTAAGGTAAGGGTGAAAATCCTCATAGGGTAGAGACTGTGTAAAATTGAAAATGGATAATTGAGAATTGGGTGTGGCGAAGGTAAGGAATTATCGCTTTTTTGGCCAATGGATACAGCATGATCAGATGCTGATTTTGTCCGCAGGTATACATACGGTTTGGTTCAGGTAGCGCAGTTTTTGTTTATCTTGGATGACTTTCAATTGCCTTCTAAAGACCTGGTTATGAAAAGTAAACATCTTCCACTAATCCTGCTGTTTACGGCTTCTTCAATTCTTATTTTCGGACAAAATTGTCTTCCGGAAGGGATTCGTTTTGAAAGACAATCTCAAATCGATAGCTTTTCTATCCAATATCCAGGATGCACTGTGATAGATGGCGATGTTTGTATTGGAGATTGCATATCTGTCGAACAGTCTGATATCACAAATCTTGATGGACTTTCACAATTAACTTCCATAAAAGGCAAAATCAACATTGCCAGAAATCCGCTGCTCACCAGCATTCAAGGTTTGCAAAATCTTGAGGTGATTGAAGATGATCTGCTCATCGGATGGAATGAAAAGCTATCTTCTCTGGATGGTCTTAATCAGGTAAGGGTGATTAAAGGTTCATTTACCATAGAATTCATGGCAGGATTAGAAAACATTACAGGATTTGAAATGCTTGATACGATCATGGGCACGCTGACGATGACATACTTATGGTATGTCACTTCTATTGATCCATTTTCATATCTCAGATACCTTGGCGGGTTCGAAATAAATGGCTTAGGTAGTCTACCATCAATTCCGGATATGAATAATCTTGAATACCTGGGTGACTTTATCATTTCTTATAGTGAAATCACTAAAGTTCCCCAATTTCCATTGTTGACCCAGATTGATGGACATTTTCGATTAAACGGTACCTATGCAATTACTGAAATCGTTGGGTATGAAAATATAAAGCATGTTAACGGTGATCTTGTGATAGATATTTCCAGTACTGAGTTAGGCCGGGATAATGTAGCATTTAAAATGAATGCTTTTCATAATCTTACTTCAGTCGGAGGCCGATTTAGTGTTTTTGTACAGCAGTTAGACACACTAGACGGTTTTATTGCTTTAGATTCTGTTGGTGGTGGTTTTGGGGTTCATTTTAATGGTGGGTTTCACAACTTTCCACAACACAACCAATTCAAATTTATAGGTGGGGGTATAAGCCTTGTTAATTTATCCTTTTTGGAAGGTCTGGAATGTTTAACTGGACTTGATCATATTAATGGGTTGTTGCTCAGTAGTTGTTCAAATCTCATGAGTTTGTCAGCCATAAATCATTTTACTGAATTCGGTGGCGGGCTGGAACTTACTCATTTAAACCTGACTAGTTTTTCCGATCTGTCCAACTTGAATGCTATTGATGGAAGCTTAAGAATTTACGATTGTAATTCGCTTACAGATCTTGGAGGGTTGGAAAACCTTGATTCTATTAATGGACATATTTTTATTTTTCGCAACAAGAATCTTGAAAGCCTGGAAGGGATTCAGCATATTGATCCACAATCGATCCGGTCAACAGGTAATTCTGCTATTACTATTACAGACAATCCACGCTTGAGCACTTGTAATGTCGAAAGCATTTGTGAAGCGTTGAGAGGTTTGAGAAAGACTTATCATATAGAAGATAATGCACCCGGTTGTGATCATATTTCTCAAATTGAATGCGTAGACTATGGGCTAAGCGGCAAAGTCTTTCTGGATATAAATCAAAATAAATCACCTGACACAAATGAGGTGGGCATTCCTGGTGTTCCGATCAATGTCGAACCGGGTAATACAATAGCACTCTCAAATGCTCAAGGTGATTATTTTGTCTATGCGGATAGCGGAGATGTATACACCATGAGGATTGTACAAAATTCGGATTGGATATTGACAACAGACTCTCTTTCCTTTACCAGTACTTTCGAAGATGGTTCACCTGCCAATGATGATCACCTTTTTGGACTTATCCCTGCATTTGATTGGTATGATCTTTCCGTTGACCTGACATCGAACCCAATACGATGCAACCAGAATGTTCATTTTTTCCTGCATTGGTTGAATGGAAGTACAAGAGCAGTCGATGGTCGAATTGTTTTGCAATACGATCCTATTGTCACATATGTTGCATCCACGCTCACACCTACCACGCATGATGCCGTGGCGCGTGAATTGACATGGGATTTAGATTCCTTGGCTTTGTTTGCAGGGCAAGATAGTCGAATCACCTTTAAGATGGCTAATGAAACGTACGTTGGACAAACCATGCAATTTGCAGCAACCGCAATTATTGATTCTTCTGGCACTGAAGTGCAAATGGATATTGCGGAATACACACCTGTTCTTGCTTGCGCAGTTGATCCCAATGATAAACTTGTGATGCCGGCTGGCATCCACGATGAAAACTACACACTCAAGGATGAACCTTTAACCTACACGATAAGGTTTGAAAATGTTGGAAATGCGGAAGCTATTGATATTACAGTCACTGATACATTGGATGCTTTATTTGATATGAGTTCCTTTAAGGTGATCAACAGTAGTTTTCCTGTTTTTACCACGATGGATGGGCATATAATTACGTTTTCATTTCAAAATATCTGGTTGGCTGCTAAAGGAACAGGCTTTGTGACCTACGAAGTCATACCACGGAGTGATATTCCTGATCTGTCCCCGGTAGAGAATTTTGCCGGAATCGTTTTTGATTTTAATGAGCCTATCGTTACCAATAAAACATTTAATACCCTGGTCGAAGAATTTTGTCAGAATGTAGTCGTCGCGATTGATACGGTGATTTGTGACGGAGGACATTATATGGGTATCACTGAACCGGGCCTTTATTTTGATACCGTCCAGATCGGTAGCTATTGTGATTCGATTACGGTGATTAGTTTGGAGGTGGTGGGTCCCATCATTATTCAAATTGATACATCGATCTGCGAGGGCGAAGCCTTCCTGGGTTTTGATAGTACAGGGGTGTTTACTTATGATTCTATCAATCCAGAAACTGAATGTGCGGAAATCGTCATCCTGGATCTTTCTATTATACCACTTGGCACGGGCCCATGTATTACGGGAGTGGGTGATGTTGATGAAATAGGAATGAGAGTTTATCCGAATCCGGTTCGTAATGAGATTTTTATAGAGTCACCATTGCCTGTTGAATCCTTGAGATTGCTTTCATTAGATGGCAGAATGGTTGTACAAAAAGAGTTTACGACCCAAGGGACTAACGTATCGCTAGATTTAAAAGAGGGGATAGTTGAAGGCCTTTATATACTAGTGGTAAAGGTTGAAGGGAAGGAATATTTTAAAAAGGTGGTGGTGAACAGGTAGACACAAAGTATAACAAGCTCAAATCACTTTTCCATTATAACTTGGCTATTGGCCATTGGTTATTTTTTTAAGAAAGGTCAGTTTCCAAGCGATTCCTCAAACTTCTTTATTCTTTACTCCTTATTCTTTATTCCTTATTCTTTATTCAATTGCCTTCAATTTCTTCAAGCAATTGCTTTGCAAAAGCATCCACAGTAATAGCACCTTTATCTCCTTCGCCCTGCCTTCTCAACGCAACCACTCCGTCTTCCATTTCTTTATCACCTGCGAGCAGCATGTAAGGAACTTTCTTCAACTCAGTATCCCGGATCTTTCGCCCAATGGTCTCATTACGGTCATCGATATATCCAGTCAGGCCTGCTTCTTCCAATTGAGCCAATACTTTTTTACAATATTCAATATGCCCTTCACCAATAGGTAATAAAGCAAACTGATCAGGAGCCAGCCATAATGGAAGTTTACCGGTTGTATTTTCAATCAGGATGCTGATAAAGCGTTCCATACTGCCGAATGGTGCACGATGGATCATTACGGGGCGATGCGTTTGATTGTCAGCACCAATGTATTCCAACTGGAATCTTTCCGGAAGATTGTAATCCACTTGTATGGTGCCAAGTTGCCAGGTACGACCGATGGCATCCTTGATCATAAAATCAAGTTTAGGCCCATAGAAAGCCGCTTCTCCAGGTACCTGTACAGCTTCAAGGCCGGCTGCAGCTACAGCATCAATGATGTCTTGTTCCGCTTTGGCAAAAGTTTCTGGATTGCCAAGATATTTTTCAGGCTTAGACAAGTCGCGTAAAGAAATCTGTGCAGTGAATTTTTCAAAACCAGCTTTTGATAAAACCAGTTTAGTCAATTCAAGTACATTTAAAAATTCTTCTCTCACTTGTTCAGGAGTACAAAAGATATGCGCATCATCCTGCGTAAATCCTCGCACGCGCGACAAGCCATGTAATTCACCAGACTGCTCATAACGATATACCGTTCCAAATTCTGCAATACGGATCGGAAGTTCTTTATAGGAATGAGGCTTGTGCCCATAAATCTCACAGTGATGAGGACAATTCATCGGCTTCAACAAAAACTCTTCACCTTCCTTTGGCGTATGGATGGGTTGAAAACTATCAGCACCATATTTTTCGTAGTGCCCTGATGTGACATACAATTCTTTTTTACCGATATGCGGTGTCATCACTTCCTGGTATCCTCTCTTCAATTGCTCTTTTCGAAGGAAGTTTTGTAACCTGTTGCGTACCACCGTCCCTTTAGGCAGCCACAATGGTAGCCCTGCACCAACACGTTCAGAGAAAGTGAATAGTTCCAACTCTGCCCCCAACTTACGATGGTCACGTTTTTTAGCTTCTTCAAGAAGAATTAAATATTCGGTAAGATCTTTTTGCTGTGGGAAGGTGATGCCATAGATGCGTGTAAGCATTTTCCGCTTTTCATCACCTCTCCAATATGCACCTGCAATATTTGTAAGCTTGACAGCTTTTATCTTTTCTGTATTCGGGATATGCGGGCCTCTGCAGAGATCAACAAAATTTCCTTGCTTGTAAAAGGTGATCTCTCCATCATTGAGATCCTGGAGCAATTCGATTTTATATTCATCCCCTTTCCCCTGGAAATAATTGATGGCATCCGTTTTAGATACATTACTACGTACAAATTCATTTTTCAGGCGAGCCAGTTCGAGCATTTTAGCTTCGATGGCAGGAAGTTCTTCAGGAGTTAATGTTCGATCCCCCAAATCCACATCATAATAGTACCCGGATTCGATTGGAGGTCCGATCCCAAATTTCACTCCGGGGTAAATAGCCTCCAAGGCTTCTGCCATCAGGTGGGCTGAGCTGTGCCAGAAGGCATATTTCCCGCCCTCATCATTCCAGGTCAATAATTGTAATGTAGCATTGGTATTGATCGGGCGATTTGCATCCCATATTTCTCCATTGACTTTGGCCGCCAATACGTTACGTGCCAATCCTTCACTAATGGATTTGGCAATGTCCATAGAAGTAGTTCCCTCCGCATATTCTCTGATGGAACCGTCCGGTAGTGTTATCTGTATCATGCGGACAAAGGTAAGAAGCTCTCAGCTCTCAGCTGTCAGCTATCAGGCTTTATTCTACAGTTAATTATTTTTTGAAACCAATTTCCTGCGGCCTAATTGGACACAACACTATAACGCTTTAAAATGAAAGCTCGAAAACTGATGATAAACTAGATGAATCTGTTTCACCTTTTCTGATAGCAGACAGCTGATAGCTGATAGCTCTCAGCTATTTCATTCGCACCACATCCCCCGTACACAGATTTGCAGGAAGGGAACAGGTTTGAAGATCGACGTTGCCATTGGCTTGCTGGTAAAGAGCCTGGCGGACACTTTGACGGCGTTGAAGCACTAGTGTGCTGGTGGATTGTGTTTTTAATACCGGGGCTATTTCAAACGTAACTGTAGTTGCCCGGTGATCAACTGGAAAATACTCAGGGGTGAGACATGCCAGTGTATTGCATTGTTGTGTTTGACGCACCGGGGTTACAGGAGCTGCAACAACCACTACGGGAGTGGGCGTTGCGGTGACAAGTTCTTTTGCTGTAAATCTTATTTCGAGTCGTTGGCCTATCGCGAGATGACTACTGCGCAGTCCGTTCCAATCCATTAGTTCACGAACTGAACATCCATTCCTTGAAGCGAGTGTATATAAATTGTCGCCGGATCGAACAATATGTTCCTTCGACTTGGTCGTAATCTTGTAAGTCTTTCCTTCAATGGTGACGGTTGCTGATTCTCCAGCAAAAGCCAGGTCCGGAACTTCCATCGTACGGCCTGAATTAAAAGCTTCAGCAGCGCTGAAAGGAAGAATAAGCGAATATCCTGCAGCAGAAATAGGAATATAATTGCGGATAAAACATGGATTCAATTGTTTGACTATGTCAACCGGCAGACCAGATCGTTTTGATACTTCTGTGATCGACATGCCTTCATAGATCATGATGGTATCCAGATCACCCATTGCATGCTCCGGGTAAACCGGAATAATATTATGAGCATCATGAAAATTCATCAGGTAACTCGCTGCGATAAATCCCGGCACATAGCTGCGTGTTTCTTCAGGTAGAAAGCGAGCGATTTTCCAATAATCAGAAGAACCTGCTCTTTTCACTGCTGATCTTACTCTTCCTGGTCCGGCATTGTAGGCCGCCATCACAAGTTCCCAATTGCCAAACATGGCATAGAGTTGTTTCAGGTAGAGTACAGCTGCTTTAGTGGATTTTTCAGGATCCATACGCTCATCTACATACGAACTGATCTTTAGTCCACATTCACGAGCGGTAGGTTTCATAAATTGCCACAAACCGCCTGCACCTGATCTTGATATAGCAACAGGATTGAGTGCAGATTCTATTACGGAGAGATATTTTAAATCTGTAGGAAGGCCTTCGTCCGCTAGTGCTTTTTCAAACATGGGAAAATAAACTGCAGCCCATCCAATCATGGCGGCAGTTTGTTGTGGCCTGCGATAGAGATAAGTGTCAAGGTATGACCTGACAGCAGGATTGTAAATAGGATTTACTATAGTTACTGCGGTGGGAATCCTTTCACGAATGATTTCCTCCTGGTCATCAAGGTTGGATGTGATCAAGGTATAGGGTGCCGGATTGGTCCATGCCACAAGGCACAAAATGCCAAGGGCAGAGAATATGAGGCGACACACTGATATCATGTTCATTAGGATGTTTCAAAGAGGAAACCGGAACGGCGTTCACGTGTTAAAGATCGTAAAGGTCGCCAATTATCCAAAGGGTTTACCCTGAAAGCTGATACGTTAACTAATTAAGATTTGTAGTAATGTGTATGCAACTATTTTACAGTGTTATACAGATGACCATTTTGGGTTTAATGGGTTGTTAATTCAAATCTCCTTGCTAATGGTATTCCCTTAGACTACCAAAAACGGTCAATCCCTTACCTGAAGTATGGTCAAAAAATATTTGTCCCAGGCAAAATGGAGGTCATAAAAATCAGAAGGGAAGAGGTAGGCCAGGTTGATCCTGACGATATGCAGCCGCTATATCCCTGAGACTTTCATCAAGAGGCCGGTAGGAAAAATTTTCCACCTCCAGACTTTTCGTAGCATCAAAGGAAAAGGTGCCGTAGGTATGTTTTAACACCTCTAAGCCAATACCATTTCCCTTGAATAGATTACTGCTGCGAAGCATAAGATTCGCCAACCATTTTGGTGCGGGCTTAAATGTTTTCTCTAACCCAAGATGCCTCGCAATGGATTTATACATTTCACTATAGGGAGTAGATGATCCGTTGAGCAACCAACGCTCACCGATTCTGGATTGTTCCAAAATCATACCGATGAAGGTTGTTACATCTCTTACATCTACAAATCCTGTCTGACCCGTTGGAAAATATCCGGGTGAGGAAACAATTCGCTTGATCATTTGAAGACTTGACCTGTTCCAATCACCAGATCCAAGAATGATGGACGGAAGCACTACGGAAACGTTCAATCCCTCTGCTGCGGCTCGCCATACTTCAAGTTCGCCAAGATATTTGGACAATCCATAACTCGTGCTCCATTCATTTTCCACCCATTCACTTTTTTCATTAAGGGTGAGATTGTTTGTCTCCCGTCCAAGCGCACCGATAGAACCCACATAAACAAAATGCGAAACATTTTGATCAATACATGCATTGACCAACAATTCCGTTCCGGTTTGATTGATGTCAAGTAGTTTGTATTTATCAGCAGGTCTATAAGAAACATATCCTGCAGCATGTATTACCCAATCCTGTCCTTCTGTTATTTCAATGCATGCTTGCCTATCAGGCAAGTTGAGAGGCAGCCAAGTCACACCATCTCTGACATCTGCTGGAATTACTTCTAATGAGTGATGGTAAGTTGCAGTGATGTTAGAATATCCTTTTTGCAGGAACCACCTGATCAGGTAAGATCCCAGCAATCCGGATCCGCCGGTAATCAAAATCCTCTCGTTCATTTGTGCGCTTTATGCATAGCACCACCAATGCTATCCGCTGAGGCTCCTGTCATTTGATGAATGCCATAGGGTTTGCCTTGAAGGGTAAGAAAACCAAGGTATCCCATCAGCAAACATTCTTTGTAGTCTATGATAGTTGATTCAGGAAGTTCAAAGGTTAACTTTTTATTTTCGCCCAGAACTTCGAGCCGTTTCATCAGAAACAAATTATGTGCACCACCGCCGGTCACCAGGATTTTTGATGATTGACCTGAGATAATTTGTAGGTGGTTTAAAATAAGAAACGCAATGGCTTCGGTCGTGGTCGCTAATAAATCAATTACAGATTCAGTTCTTGCATCAAGGAATTTGATCCATGTATTTTTTACTTCCGCATTTGAGAGCCCTTTTGGCTGGGCTTCGTTGTATGGAAACATAGTTACCAAGGAATCTAGCACAGAACGGATTACTTTTCCTTGCGAAGCAATCTGGCCTGCGTAATCATAAGGATGACCAAGTTTTATGGCAAGGTGGTTTAATGCCTGGTTGCATGGACCGATATCCCATCCTTTCCATTTACCAATCGAAGTGATTCCACTTGCGTTTACGATTCCTCCGAGATTGAGGTAAGCCTGGTACCCGGGAAAAAGGTCTTTGTCTGCCACCGGTGCAAAAGGAGCGCCTTGTCCACCTGCAGCAACATCAGCAGTCCGAAAATTGGTGATGGTATCTATACCTGTTGCAAAAGCGATATGGGCTCCACTACCGATTTGTGTAGTGAATGATTTTGAAGGTTCATGAAAAACGGTATGGCCATGTGAAGCAATACAATCTGCAGTAACATCATTTGCGTTCGACCATTTTTGAATTTCCTCGCCAATAAATTTTCCAAAAACAGCATCGAGTTCCATCAACTTAGAACCGCTAATCGTATGAGCCAAACGCAAGGCATCTTGTATGTTTTCCGGAAATGAAATTGTTTCTCCATGTTCCAGGGACCAGGTTAGATGTCCATCTTTTTCATCAAAATGACACAATGCCAGATCAAGCCCATCTAATGAACTTCCCGACATCGCACCTATGATGGAGTAGTGCATTATATTTTGGTTAGAGTCATTGTATAAGCAGCAACGGCTTTGATTTCTTCTGTCGAAAGAATTCCTTTAAAAGGTGTCATGGTGTTTTT
>DASXWI010000623.1:0-5998 GCA_036503755.1 Saprospiraceae bacterium
ATAGCAGACCGGATACCAAGCTCCAGATCGAAGAGCTTTATCATTTTATGGATGAACAAGGGAGGATTTTTACGAATGTCTATACGGTGAAATGAAGAGCAGAGGGCATGGGGCATGGGGCATAGGGCATAGGGCATAGGGTATGGGGCAAGGAGCAAGGAGCAAGGAGCAGATGCATTTTAAAAAAATTACGCTAATAAGATTTTCCTAAGGCCATCATTGACATTGGAGGAACACATCTGCGAAAATTATCTTTTTAATATTTCTGCGGCATCTGCGTTCAAACCAACATGGAAAATAAAATATGAAAAGCATTGCCATATTTCTCATGCTCCTGGGCATCTTATTAATATTGAGCTATGGCTTCCTATACCTATTAGGATTCGCGATGTCTTTTGATGCTGCCGAAGGTGGTAGTGCAAAGTTTTGGTTGCTTAGATTGTTGATGGCAATACCGCTCATGCTATTAATATGGATACTTCTTTGTGCGTGGCGTGCCTACCAAACCGACAATTATAAGCGGTCGGTTAATTTTGGATATGTTTTCGCTGTGTCTGGGATTGGATTTTTTGTTTATCTATTTATCATTTTCTTTTATCCCTAAGCATCCTACACCTTGCCATCAGTGCGCTCTTTTTGAACGCATAGTTCGGCTCAGCTCACCACAAGGATTACGCAGATGGATTTGAAAAAATATTATGCTAATTACATTTTCCATCCCCATATTTCTTGCCGCGAATTTCCGCGAATTCACGCGAATTGATTTTTATTACATTTTTATCCATTTCGGGCAACATACTATTGCCTCCCTGGGATTTGCATGCAAAAGGATAGGTAGGGTACAAAACCTTAGAATTCACATTTCACTCCCTGACAGCTGATAGCTGACAGCTGATAGCATATTGCTATTCCTTCTTCTTCTTGCGCAGCGGCTCCACGACCAACTTCGTGCCTTTGTATTTTGCTTTTTTGAAAGCATTGATCACCTGGTCCTGGTATGCTTCATCTACATCGAAAACGGTGTGTGAAAACTGGATATCGATTTTTCCAATCTGTGCCTCCTGGTCAGGAAGATATTGATTGACTAATGTCAGTAATGTCTTTGGATTGAATTTATTGACGGTCCCTGCATTGAGCACAAGGGAGGCAAATTTAACCTTAGGTCTTTCTTCTCCTCTCTTTGCTGGTTCAGGTCTATCCCCATAACCTCTGTCATCACGATCACGTCTTGGCCTTTCCGTTCTTACACTATCATCTCTATCTACTCTATCCCTTCCATAACTTTTCTCTCCTTGCTCCTTGCCCCTTGCTCCTTGCCCCTTATCGTCTCTTGAGCCGTACTCTTTCTTTTTCCATGGTTCTCTTTCACCGCCACCCCTTGGGCTTCTGTCATCTCTTGAACCATATTCTTTTTTCTTCCATGGTTCTCTCTCGCCTCTTGATCCTCCTTGATCCCTGCCCCTTGCTCCCTGCTCTCTTCCTCCTCTATCACTTCTTTCTCCTCTTCCGCGATCATCTCTATTCTTACTGTCAAGGTTTATGTCTCTTGAATCTTTGTAATAAGAAAGGAACTGATTAAACTCTATCGACATAAATCGTTTGATCAATTCATCACGATCGAGCCAACTTAGTTTGCTAAAGATCACTGGCAGGTAATCATTAATCTGGCTTTCGTCCACTTCCACATTTTCCACTTTGTCTACAAGATGGTAGAGTTGTTTTTCACAAATCTGTTTGCCAGTGGGTACAAGTTTCTTTTCAAATGGTTTGCCGATGCGACGCTCCAGGTCGCGTAGACGGTTGTGCTCGCGTGAGTGAATGATGGTAATGGATACTCCTTTACGATGTGCCCGACCTGTACGACCACTACGGTGAATATAGACATCCGGATCATCCGGAAGATTGTAGTTGATAACGTGTGTCAGGTCATTGACATCGAGTCCGCGGGCGGCTACGTCAGTTGCAATAAGTAACTGAAGTGTCTTACTGCGAAAGCGACTCATCGTGTATTCTCTTTGTTGCTGGCTCAGGTCTCCATGCAATGCATCTGAGTTGTATCCTTCTGCAGAGAGTTTTTCTGCAATTTCTTTTGTCTCTGCACGTGTGCGGCAGAATACAATGGCATATATATCCGGATGAGCGTCGAGTATGCGCTTGATAGCTACATAACGATCCTTGGCTTGTACTTCATAATAATGGTGAGTGACATTGTCTGCACCAGTCTGTACTTTTTCTGCAGCTATTTCCATTGGATCCGTCATGTAGGTCTTGACGATCCGCATGATTTCGTGTGGAAGTGTTGCTGAAAAAAGAAGCGTTTGTTTTTCTTTTGGAGTAGTCGCCAGGATAGCATCCATGTCATCTTTAAAGCCCATCGACAACATCTCATCTGCTTCATCCAGCACTAACCACTGCAGTTGTTCGAGTTTTAATTTTTTGCGATTGACAAGGTCGAGTGCTCTACCTGGTGTGGCCACGACGATCTGTGCTTTGTTTTTCAAGGCAAATACCTGGGTATCCATACTTGATCCACCATACACCGGAACAACCTTTACCATAGGTAAATGTTGTGCGAAGTTTTGAATTTCCTTGGTGATCTGGAGACATAGCTCACGAGTAGGACAAAGGATTAAGGCTTGTACGTGATCGGATTTAAGGTCCAG
Source organism: Saprospiraceae bacterium (assembly GCA_036503755.1). Lineage (GTDB taxonomy): Bacteria > Bacteroidota > Bacteroidia > Chitinophagales > Saprospiraceae > Opimibacter. Next base: position 2,664 of record DASXWI010000623.1, read on the forward strand.
GTTGTTGAGGATCGGGATGCCGAAGGCACCGGTCTTGCCGGTTCCGGTCTGTGCTCTTCCGATTAAGTCCTGAGTAGATGAGATAATCTGAGGAATGGCTTTCGCCTGGATAGAGGTGGGTTGCTCAAATCCCATTTCGCCTAAGGCGCTGAGGACTTCCTTCTTGAGGCCCATCTGTTGAAAGGTGGTCATACTTATACGTTAATCGATGGCATATCATTATCCATCCGGGGCGCAAAGGTACTCATAATAAGTTAGGGATTAGGGGTTTAGAGGATAGTTAACATTGATTCAGGACTATTGGGGAAATGTTTAAATGTGTAAGCGTTTAACTGTTTGGCAGATAGTGCGCTGGAACACTGGGTTTAGAAAGTTTAGTTTATGGAGCTATTCGCTCCATAAGTTTAAAGAGTTTAGTCATTTGTGATCATTTTACAGGCTTATAGCTTAAGGGCTTAGGAGGTTAGAAAGCTTATGGAGCTTATAGGTTTATGAAGCTTATAAGCTTAGAACTTTAAAGAGGCGATCTTTGCGTTGTTGCGCGAGATTTAAAAGCTAAACCATGAGGAGTACTACTTGCAAAGGAAGTAACGGGCAATACCTTGAAGAGTATCATAGCGAGACGGCTGCGGTATTGGCTGGTGAGGAAATTCAAAAAAACTATGGAAATAAACTTGCCGCTATCCAATGTCGGCGATGTGGATACTGGCATCTCACCGGTGTCAGCACACGACAACAATGTTTGCTATGCACTGACAGCGCTTTATTTCTAAAAGACTTGTATGCTTCCAAAGGAGAAGCTCAAAGCACAGCAGATTGGTTGCGCCGTGAAAAGAAAGTGCAATTGTATCCCTACAAATGTCCTCATACAAGCGGCTGGCATTTGACGAAAAGTATACCTGGAAATAAACAAAAGGGAAGAGGATAACTCAACACACTCACCCCCACTCTGGATTAACAGCCTTCGTTACCCACAATAAACTCAAACTCTTGCCCAACCTTCTTCCCCTCTGCACTTACAGCAGGTTTCCAGTCGGGCATTTTACGAATGGCCTTGAGTAATAGTTTGTCAATCTCCGGATCTTTAGAAGATTCTATAACGTTGGCGTTGGATATTTTGCCTTCTTCGGTCACCGTGAAATGGATAAGGGCCATTTTCATTTCTTTTGAAAATGTTTCTGGAATCTTATCAATTGCATACTTCTTCAGATACGAATTCAACTCCTCCCGTCCTCCCGGGTATTCTGCTTCGACTTCTGGTACCACGGTAATGACAAAATGCATCTGACGTACTTCCGGAAACAACGTCACCGCGTTTTGATGGATATACCCCACATTCACTTCGATGTTACTTCCGACATCAGCTGTTTGCAATAAACTTTGTTGTTCTGTGCTCAGCGTTTCATTTACACCTGTGGCTTTCTTGATTTGTCCATGCGTAATCACTGCTATTTCTGTTGATGTATACTCTTCGATCATTGACGAAGGATAACCGGGCCTGATATCACTCATGGTTTTGGGCGTCATGAGCTTTTCTTTCGAAACCCCGCGGGTATATTTACCACGAACTTCGAACCTGAGATCCTGGGCAAAACTTATGCTTAAAATGCAAAGCAGAAACAAGGTTGAAATGGTCGTTTTCATTTTATGAATCTTTGAAAGGTGATCGTGATTAAGGTACGAAATAAAAAAATTTGCATCCTATTGACGACAAAGTAACGGATATCCTGAGCGGGGAGGTGTTACGAAGGTGTTATAAGACTGCACGGCTGTCAAGTTTGCTCACACAATTGCCTATCTGGCGTCTGGCATCTGACGTCTGGCATCACTTCTTGGGGGAAATGGTTATTTGGTGAAATGGTTATGTGTGGGTGCTCGTTCGATGCATTCTCACGTACATACTCTTCTGGCGTCTTCATGAGAGTCTTAACACAATTCCTATTCTAAAATTTCCAGCAACCGCACAATCACCTCCTCCGGACTCCACCCATCCCATTCATGTGTCACACCAAGTCTCGCCAGCATAATGTCCTTTGAAGGAATACCTACTATCCATTGTCCTTGAAAGCCCCTGAACATAAAGGTATCCGGCGGTAAGCCAGGTACTTTGCGATCAGCCGGATTAGAAGCTGCATTGAGCCAGATGTGGGCACCGTAACAAGCATTTGTTGCATTTGGAGTAGGTGTGAGTGAATATTTCACCCAACCTTCCGGCAGGATGCGGTCACCACTCCATACCCCATCATCCATATAAAGTTTGCAGACACGAAGCCAATCTCGTGCGCTCATGTAGAGATAACTCGAACCCACAAATGCATCAGATTCATCATGTTCAAACACCGCTGTGGTAATTCCAAGTCGGTTGAAGAACTCATCATAAGCAAGATGATGTAATGCTGTTGGTGTGCCCCCGACATGCGTATACAAAAGATCAGAAAGTAGATTTGAAGTGCCGCTCGAATAACTCCACCGCTGTCCCGGACCGGCTGCAGGAGGGCGCTTTACGGCAAACATCCCCATGTCAGGACATGCATACAGCATGGCTGTAGCATCAGCCAATGGCTTATAGTCTTCTTCAAAGTCTAGTCCGCTTTCCATCCGCAACAAATGATCGATGGTGATATCCTTGCGTGCATCTCCCGCCCATTGTGGTAAATCAACTTTTGCATGAATATCAAGACCATGATCCTTTACCATCACACCCGTAAGCGCACTTGTGACGCTTTTCGTTGAAGACCAGCTGGCTAAAGGTGTATTTTGAGTAACACCACTTGCATATCGTTCGCCGATGATGCGTCCTTTCCATGCTATAACAAGCGCAAGTGTGTTGTCTTGCATTTTAGGATCATCTGTTGACTCCTGCATTGCTTCATCAAGTATTTGATCGATCGCAGACCAGTTGACTGTATCCGTGAAACTATCACGGCTTACCATAATTCCTTTTGGCCACAATGTTTGTATAGAATCCTCTCTTTCAATTGCATTTGGTAAATCATGAGAACTGCGTAATTCATCTGCTGTCTTTTCTACCAGCAATGTACATCCACACCCTTCACGCCACACCGCTGTACGTGGTCTGAATATTCCGAGGTATCGTGTGGTTACTTCCTTTTTTATTGTATCCAATTCATACTTCACTCCACTGAATAGTGGGTGCATAGGTTTGATATAAAGCTCCATGCCCCTTTCCGGATCCAGGCGTGATGTATAGGTGTGCGAGCAGAGATACTTTGCAGCATAACCATTTGCTAATGGAGCGATGCGCCAGAGGAAGAATCCTATTGCGAGAAGCAGGAGGAGGGATAATACGAGGAGGATTTTTTTGAGCTTCATTT
>DASXWI010000624.1:0-4534 GCA_036503755.1 Saprospiraceae bacterium
CCATTCTGCTTATATGGCGCCCCTCCATTGTGGAAAGCCTTGGCACCATTTACCCATCCTCCTACATAGGCACCAATACCGTCAGAGTCATAAGTAATATGGGAATTTGGCACACCATGATCAGTCTTTACCTTATTGATAAAATCTACTACCTCTTTTGGTTTGATCTTTGGAACAATGTACCTATTAACCAATACCCATCCATGCCAGACACCAACCACGAAAGTATCAGAACCTTCTAAAGCGATATCCGCAGTAATATATTTTTTAACTCCGGGGCGTACATGCGAATTAGTGAAAGCATCGGTAATGGCATCATACGGCATGAGTGCGTTATCATCATCGTCATACTCCCAGTTGCCATTTAAAAGGCGTTGCCTTGATATGCCCTGCAAGTCCTCAAGCGTCCTGACATAATCTTCACTGGCTGTTTTGTTATCGTACACAAGAGCCTGGATGTACTTTTTATCAGGTGTTAGTTCGCCATTCATTGCAGGCTTATAAAAATCCCTGTACAAAAATCCCTTCTTTGGATTGCAGGTGATAAGGAGTTTTTTCTTTAGCCCGTAAATATCATTTTTCCACCTGCCTATAGATATCCAAAGATTCTTTTTGGCATCCTCGCTGACTTCCCCTGCTTCCTCTATCCATCCCCTGGTCATTTGTATAGACCCGAATCTCTCAAATAGCGGATCTGATGGAAGGTAGGTACAGGCAATAAGATAAACCCGGCTTCGATTTTGTAGCTCAAAGAAATTATCCTGACCGTTGTACTTGTATTGGTTTTTCTTTATTCCCCATCCGTCCAATACCTCATGGACAGAAGGAATAGTAAACTTGCGGAGGTCGGCAAGTTCTTTACGCGCTATGAAATAATGGGTTTCAGGATAGATGAACGCATCCCCGAAAATCAAAGAGCATCCCAGATATGATTTACCGCCTGATTTTGCACCACCGTATAGTATTTGTTCTGTAGTGTCGTCAATCCAGTATTCACAAGCCTGTAGCTGCTTTTCATTTCCACGGGTATTAAATTCTACCTGCATTCACATTACTCTTTCTTGATCACCATACCGGTGACCTGAATAGGCCCGCCATTTTCTCCGGTATGCTCTATTTTATCAGGTGCATTAAAGGCAAACATTTTATTAAGTAGTTCAACTGCTTTCATGCGCTCAATGGGCCTGTGAATAATTACATTACCATCTTCGTCCTCTTCACCATAAGCAATCTTCGCCAGCTCCATTGCATTCCTGATAATAGTCACCCCTGCAACCTCAGCGGCTTTTGACTTCAATTCTTTCAGGCAGTCCTGTACTTCCTTTTTTGTCAATAACTGATGTGCGCTCTGTGCCCCATTATTATACCCTGCCTCCCTTGCGGCCTTGGCAGCATTGGCGTAAATGGCATATTTCTCACAAAAAATTATCTCCTTTTCGGAAAGTCCGAAATCGGTAAGGGCATTATGGTCCATCGTTTTCATTTAAAAACTCTTTTATCATCCTCCAAAACCTCTCCTTTTCGCTTTCCTGAAATACATTCTTTGCATCACAGGCTATACTGGCAGCGCATTTTTTATACTCGTCATTTTTCCTGTAGTAAACCTGACAAAGGGTGTTTTCATCAAGGCTGCCAACATTGAAAAACTGCATAAAACTTCGTATCGCTTGGATTCGCTCTACTCCTGCAACCTTTTGAGCATTTACCCAAATCCACAAAGCATTGTGCAAAAAATTGGAGGCGTACATGCTATTGATACCAATCTGTTCATTAGTTACTGCTTTCATAAACAATTATACAGATTAAATAAATTCATTATGTAACAAATGTAGTAAATTTGTATACATAGTTTCGAATTATGTCTTACGCGAACCATGCAAAAAATCTGAAAGCTGCCATTGATGAGCTTAATAATACACGTGAGGCAGAGACTACACGCATCATGCACGATGACCTGGCGTTAGTATCATCAAGGGGAATTAACAAAGGATTGTTATCTGATGGTTCGTCAACGGGAGGATATTCTGAGGCAGTTGTACCATACTGGATGCAAGGCGGTGGAGAGTACAATAAAAAGAACGCTGCTTTCGACATTAAGAAAAAACAGCAAGAACTTTTAAAGAAGGTCGGCTATTTCGCTTCATACAAAAATTGGAGACAGATCAATAACCGTCCTACCGCTTTCAAAAACTTCTCTTTCACAGGGAATATGTGGAAGAAAATAAAGGCTCTAATTGTCGGCTCTAATAAAGACTCAATATCATACGTCATTGATAGTGATGATCCAGAGGTTTCAAAACTCATTGCTTTCAATACTGCTCAGTCTGGACCATTTCTATTGCAGTCAGATGAGGAAAAGAATTTATTGAGAGAATTGAACAGGCAAAGAGTATTTAAGGTGCTTCAAAAACATAATTTGGCATGATAAACAAAATTAATTTCCAAAACGATTGTGATTTAGATTGTACAAAATCACAGAAAGAACCTTGGACAAGTTTTAGAATTGAGAAAGATGCTGAGGATATAGATGATCGGTTTGAGTTCTTTCTGAAGGATAAAATAAAGTACCTCATTGGTAATCTATCAGCTGAGCAGATCAATGAATTATTTTACATTGAAAAACAAGACGATGGCGATCATGATCTTTTCAGAATCCGCTTAAAGAAAATATAATGATCGAAAAAATAATAGGTGCTACCATAGTCCCCGATTTGCAGGCGTTAGACTTCGCTGATCAGATCGGATGGCTCGTAAAACCATGGACTAAAAAAGTGCAGACAGGTGATGGGCAGTTTACTGATGTCATTATCCCCGTAGCGGCAAATGTTACCAATGAATCATGTGAAGTACAGGACTATGGACTAAATGTGCTGACCACTGATAAATCAATGGACGTTCTTATCCATATCAGTGCAGAGGGTGATATGATATCCGAAACAAACGAATCCATCCCGCAGCGCAAAGCCATAAACATTGAGCAGGATATCCGCATTAGCGTATGGATGAATCAGCACCAAGGCAGAGCGCATCTTTTGAAAGCTGCCATAATGAAGGCGTTTTTTAAGGCTCAGTACAATCACCAGGCGATTACATGGACCGTAAACGGAACAACAGACCCAGCATACAATCTGTACCTGAATAAACTGAAAGTAAGGTTTGTCCGTGAAATGGTAACCAACCCTTTTGAGCAGTATTCATTTGCCCGTGATCAGGCGCAGCATGCTAATAATTACGCATCATTCGGGATGGTGTTCAAGCTAACAGGTATTGTATTCCCCGATTGCGCTCCTACATATCCTGATATACCTGTAGATGAGTGTGGAGCAATCGATAATGAATTTACAGTATCCATTATTGAGCAGAACGAAAAAGAAGGTGTTTGTATTGGTGGGGAATTAGTACTTGAAGGGACAGTAACCGGGGGGATTGGTGTGGAGACGTACCAATGGTTTGAACTAATAGACGATGTATGGACAGAGATTGACGGGGCAACTGAAATAAATTACAGCCACGAAACGCAGGATCCGGAAGGGCTTAGATCGTATCAGTTATATGTTACGAAGTTAGGGCAAACAGTAGGCAGTAATATTCTGGAAATACTTTTTGTCGAGCTTCCTAACGCTTACCTGAGTGCTACACCGTCAACCATTACCACTGCTCAAAGCTCTGTACTACTCAGTGAGGTAATCGGAGGATACGGATACAACAATATCCAATGGCAGTACTTTACAGAAGGTGACTGGCAGGATATTGAGGGGGCTACTGATATCGAGTATACAGTAGATGGTTCTCAGTATGGCGTTGGTGAGCATCTTTTCAGGGTTCATGTCATCCAGGGTTCTGATACATGCGAGGTATTTAGTACATTAATTTCATTACCAATAACAGCTCCGTAATGATCGAAGCTCTACAGATAATTATCATTTCCATGATGATAGGTCAGGTATGGATAATCCTTATTCAACCTGAATACATACTTGACTGGATGGGTAAGTATATTGATAAGGCAATTGCGTTTCCACGATTGCATAAATTACTTACCTGTTCAGTATGTATGGCAGGGCAAATGGCATTGTGGATTTATCCTGTATCGATAATGATCAGATGCGTTGGATATCCGCATTGTTTTACATACTCATATGATCCTGTAGTCCATTTCTGTATCGTGATTTGTACGATATGGGTAACAGCATTGATGAATAAGATGTTTAATTTATAAAAGTATTTTAATGTCACTTTGTAGAATGCAATTAGAACCTAAGATGAGGTACTATATGGCAGAAAGATGTCTACCGTCTTTTAAGCGTATCAATAAAAAGGGGTTTAAGTATTATAAGAACCAACGCAATAGATGGCTAAGAAGACGGATGAAGGATATAGATTTTGTGCCTAACCTGAATGAATTTTCAGGATGGGAATTTTAATATAAAAAACAACCAATGACAGAACAACCACCCATTTTAAAAGAAATTGATATCCCTTCAGGCAAACTAATGGCCGGAGGTGAGCAGTATTTTATTCAAAACAGGCTATC
>DASXWI010000625.1:0-21264 GCA_036503755.1 Saprospiraceae bacterium
TTCCACTGGATCTCTGAGGCTAACAGATAATCCAACCCATTCTGCAATTCATCCTTCATTTTTTCCAATACATACATCTTCCCTTTTTTACCACAATCCCTGTGGTCTATGTTTGCTGTGTCATTATTTAAAAAACTTCACAATGAACACAACACAGAAAAACACAGGAATGATGTCAACAGTACTTGCTTATCTTTTTTATCCTACAGGCGTCTATAAAGTATGGAAGAAGGACTTTCACCCCCGATGGGTCAGTTGGTTGTATACTATATTGGGTTTCCCCTTGTTCTTTTTGGTCTTTACATTCATTGGTTTAGTGCTGTTCGCTGCATTTTTGCCTGAGCTGGATCGCACCATTGGAGATCGCACGGATAAGACTATCGTTAACTCCACGGATGATTACAGTGTGACATTTTTAAAAACAAGCAAAGAAACAAATGGCGCCTATGAAGAAGTGCAGGTTGAACTACAACCTGGCGGAGGCAATGAATGGCATTATCATACTGCATTCGTTGAAAAATTTCATGTCGTACAAGGTGAACTAACCGTTGGTGTTGAAGGCAAACCATTGAAGGTGGTCACTGGTAATGACTATGAAGTTCCAAAAGGAGTGATGCATAAGTTCTATAATACCTCTGCTGAACCCGTGACATTCTTAGTTAAGATCGATCCGGCAAGAAGTTTTGAAAAGACGCTTCGCTCAGCTTATGGATTGATGAATACAGGACAATCCACCGCGGATGGAATGCCTAAAAATCCATGGCATTTATTCTTGATCTTAGGTTATAGTGATTCATACCTGCAAGGTGTTCCTGGTCTAATCCAGGAGCCACTGATAAATGCGCTTTCTAAAATAGCCCAATGGAAAGGATACCATAAGGATTTTGATGCATTCTGCAGATAGATCTTTCGAAAGTTTTATTGTAAAATAAAAATTGCCGCAAGGAGAAACATCATCTTGCGGCAATGCCTTTTATGCCCTTGCCTCTTTATTATATCGTTCCCTGTAGGCTAATGGTGACATGCCTGTGATTGCGTATTGCGGTCCATTTCGATACTAAAATTGGGGAATTGTTCGAATTGATTATTTTTAATTTTTCAATCTCAATTCCCCTTTTTTATGCCTATCACTCCCGGTTTTATAAAAGCGTTAAAGTTTCTTTTAGCGGCTATAGCCATTTTATATCTTGTAAACCTTGGACAGCAGTTTTCTGGTACCCACGGCTATAGTCTTTCTCATGAAAATTCTTTCTTCCGAAAATTAATTAACCAATTAGTCAGCTTTGCTGAGATTCTTGCTTTTTGGTATGCTGTCTACATCGTCACAAAGGATAAAATTGCTGTCCTGATAGCGATCATCCTAAAGACTCTTTTTTTAGTATTTATGCAATTCAAAATTTCCTCTTATACCAATGAGCAGGAAGTAATGAATTCATTTTTATACATCGGCATAGGTATGAATGTGTTGGTGTATACCCTCTTTGGTTTACTTCATTTTAAAGGATCAAAGGGATTATATATGCTCTTCGGGTGGTTGATATTGTTTGGCATAACGAATGGTCCAGGATTTAACGCTTCATACTCGTTTTTCAATAGAATGCTGGGCATACTGGATCTTGACGACCTGCTTACATTCCAAATACCCCTTGGAGAAGGACGTGAAAGACATGTTGAATTGTTGAGGGGATTATTCTCAGAAGCGTATCTGCCTTTCCAATTCATTATTTTCTGGTTTGTATACTCGTTGATCAAGACAGGGAAACGGTTCGACCTGACTTTGAAAACATTCCAGTTGAATCAAGCTATGAATCAATTAACATTCTCGATGGTGTACTGGCCAATGAGAATGATCCTATTTGTCGCTGCCTTTGGAATTACAGGTCTCGTAGCCAATTCCTTGCAAAGGGATTTTTCATATTTGACGATCGTCAAAATAGCCATTAGCTGCTTTTCAGTTTTCGTTGTTGGATCATTATATCGAAATACGCTTACTGAATATCTGTTTTCCAGAGGACGGGCTCCAGGCTGGTTATATTTATTCCTTAATATTCCTATAGTCGGTTTTATAGCTTGGATTTATACTTTTTATCTTCCAGTCCAAACTCAAACAGACGATCAAAGCGGTGATGTTGTAAATGATCAAGATTATTTGATACCTGCCAATGAAGCCCAAACGGACGAGGTAAGTTCAGCAGATGGAGATAATAGCGAGCAACCTAAGGCAGATCAGCAAATTCAAAAATCGTCACCTATTTGGTCTCTTTATTGGATGCAGCAAGATTATGCAGCTACAGGTAGAAATGGCGTAATTAAGGTTCTCATAATTTTTACTTCACTGGGATTATTACTATGGCAATTCAGAGATTCAGGGAGCAGAATGAGCTCAGGTCAAATGGATTCGCCGGTGCTTGTAGTCGTGACGATGATAAGTCTGATGATCTGGTATTTGTATGACAAGAAGGCCTTTATACCATTATTCATCCTGCAAACCATTTCAATCCTGACTATTGCACTTCTACGTCTTCCGATCGATTCGATTGCCTTATTGGGCAACGGGATGGTCAATATTGTGGTCTACTATGCTTTATTTCATTTTGATCATCTTCGAGTGATCAATGGATCGCCAGGAAATGTTGAACCCAATTGAAATCCAATTTAAGTTTGTTCTATTTTTATGCTATGACAAAACCAATTAACCCACAACCAATCCATAAGGATATCCTCGCTTACAATAAATCCAAAACTGCAGCGGACAAAGAGATATGTGATTTATTATTGCAGGAGATTTCAACTCATTTACCTGAGGCAGAGAATAAAGTCTGGCACGCTCATCCTGTCTGGTTCCTGGACGGCAATCCTATCGTTGGATATCACCGGCTGAAAAATGATGTGCGCCTGATGTTCTGGAGCGGTGAATCTTTTGAAGAACCAGGATTACAAAAAGAAGGCGGCTTTAAAACTGCAGGTATTCGTTATACTTCTGTCGACCAGATCAACGTTAAGGATCTAAAGCGTTGGCTTAAAAAGTCGAGGGACATCCAGTGGGATTATAAAAATATTGTTAAACGAAAAGGTGTCCTGGAAAGATTAAAATGAATAAAATCAGATTGTTCGAACAAAAATTTTGTCAGGTTAAACTATCATAAATTAATTCAACTCACCCGGTAAAGCATTAATGTCTTTCGGCTGGGTGTTATTTGCCACTAATCTCCTCACGTGGAAAATTTCTCAAATGACAACTAGAAAATGGATAGCTATCCTTGTTTTGGGATGCGCTGTAAATGGTATTTGGCACAGTTGTGTGTCAATATATAAACCTCGCGATCTTGATTATATTCCAGTTGATGACTATTGGAATTCGGTCAATGGAGAAGTTGAGATAGCCATGGAATATGATCTCCTTGACCGGTATGGCTCGCATAAATATGCTAAAATGGAAAAGAAGCACAAGGTTAGCCTTGTCTTTTTAACCATTCAAAATTCCGGAGACCAAGAGTGGTATTTATACGAAGATCTCGTATTTAAAACCAGTAAGGGCGATACTATTTTCCCGCTTTCCCTTGAGACATCTATGGAATCGTTGGTGAAACCTATTAAAGGTCAAACAGGAGCAGGTTCAGAAACAGAGGTAATTGATTTGAGTGAAGGAGGCTGGTTATGGAATACAGGTAAAGTTGTCAATATAGCCTCAAAAGTGGCTTCAATGGCTGTGTTTGCAACAGATATGCAGGAGAATTATTTGGAAAACCGGGTATTGGCACCAGGTGAGACTGAGAAAGGATATCTAGGTCTTCCGGTACCCTTGGGCACGCCACTTGAAATTTCGCTCAGGGAAAAGTTATAATGGAAAAGGTGTGTTTCTGGAACGCAGATGCCGCAGATGGATTAAAAAAAAGCATGCCGCAAATTAGATTTTCTATACTTCGTTTTACATCACGAATTTTCACTAAGCCCAAAAAATTTCATTCTTCATTCTTCATTCTTCTTTCACTCCAGGTTGACAAAAAACACTTCACCTTTAAAGTGATTTTTCTGATTGGCGCTTACGATTAACTCGTGTCCATGGATGCCAATGGCATAACCTAATTGCTGAAAAGACTGACCATCCATGTCAATGACCTGACGAACCACCTTCCAGCCATTGCCATCTTGCTGATAAACCCATGCTTTTCCGTGACTGGTATAAAAATCAACTTGTTGATAAGGAGCGCCAATGGCGATAAGACCATCACTGACATCAACACAGGAACCAAAGGAACTATTTTCAGAATGCTCATCCGGTATTATTTCAGCATGCTTGTACCATGAGGTTCCATTATTAAAGTACACGATCACTACCCCCAAATTGTAAAAGCCAAGATAATCCAGGTTCGGACAGCCAATCACAGCAATGGTATCTTCTAAAGCGATCGCTGCACCAAAATAAGCATTGGCCTGTACACTTTGCGGAAGGAACTGATGATGCATAGACCACAAATTGCCAATTCGTTTGTAATAATAAACACATCCTGCATTTTCATGCCCATTGTTATCATCATTTGGTGCACCTATGAGCATTTGTGCACCATCGATCGCCACATCTTTTCCAATGTGATCACCTGTCAAACCAAGCGCCGGATTAATCACTGCCTGTTGTGTCCAGGTAGTTCCGGACCGCATAAAGACATAAGCACACCCGCGGTCCGCTTGCCCACCTACATCATTATAGGGTGCACCTACAACAACGTAATTTCCCGAAATGGCCACATCAAAACCAAAATGATCGGAGATGCCAGCATCAGATGCCTGAAGATTTGCCTGCTGTACCCATTGCTCTCCGTTTCGGAGGAAGACATAAACACGTCCAGCACTTTCCATCATGTTGAATGTCTTGGAAGGCGCCCCTATAACGATATAATCCCCATCAATGGAAACCGATGAGCCGAAATAATCTTCACTGGCTCCATCACTGGATGATATTTTATCTTGTTGTATCCAAATTCCATCGATCTTCTTAAAAATATAGGCGCTACCCTGAACACTATTGTTGCCTATCTTATCATAAGGTGTCCCGACGACTGCATATATTCCACTGATATCCACACTGTACCCAAAATTGTCACCAAGGGTCGCATCTTCTGCAGAAACACCGAAAGGAGGCAACATAGATTCTGTTGTAGAAAACAATAAGGGGAGCCAGGCATGCCCATCATACATGTACAAGGTGTGCTTGTCTGTATCAAAAACCAGCAGACCTGTCTCAGGATTGGAGATTGCTTTTCGTTCACCAGATGTCATTCTTGTTAATAAAGTCCCCTTGGTGCTACTTTGAAGTTCAAGCAATGCTGAAGAAGCTACGTCCTGTGTTCCAATTCCTACACCCTGGCTAAATAACGGTATAGCGAAACAGGTAAATACTAAAAACAGATAACTGTACCTCATGGTATGGATATTTTGAGGCCTCAAACCTAAGTAGGCACAAATAGTTACAGTTGAAGGGATGAGTATTTAGCAGAATTTTTGAGTAAACGATTAATCCCTTCTCGATTTCCTGGTCGGTATTCATTCTCTCCTATGCCTCCTGGTCCGTACATTTAAAATAAAATTTCAATCTTATGTCCAACACAGCCACTTTCATTTGTTATAAGATTGTAACCACAATCATTAACCTATAAATCAAAGAATCATGGACGAATACATTTTAGTCTTTCGGCATCAGGACGGAGAAAAAGTAGCCTCTCCCGAACAAATACAGGAATGGATGAAACAAACCATGGACTGGGTCGGTGGTATTGCAGCACAAAACAAATTTGTATCCGGCACTGGTCTTCTTTTTAAGGATGCAAAGGTGGTCGTCAATAAACAGAATAGCAACGTAGTGGTCAACGGTCCTTTTGGAGATATTAAAGAAACGCTTGGTGGATTTATTATTGTAAAGGCGGATTCGGTGAACGAAGCGGTGGAATTCGCAAAGGGTTCTCCCATCCTCCAGGGAGAAGGCAATAGCATCGAGGTGAGAAAGATCACCAGGCATGATGGAAATGACTAAACAAGTTGAATGCCCTTGTTAATTTACAGGGGCATTTTTCTTTTATGAAAGAAACAGAACTCATACCAGGTCTTTTTAAATCGGAGTCCGGCAAAATCATCGCAGTACTGACAAAGTACCTTGGTATAGAACATCTCCAGGTGGCTGAAGATATTGCCGGTGAAACCTTCCTGACCGCACTCGAGACATGGCCCTACAAAGGCATGCCCGAAAATGCTGTTGCATGGCTTTACACGGTGGCCAAAAACAAAGCGAAAAATTACCTGTACCGTGAACAAACTTTTTCACAAAAGGTGGTTGAAGAAATAAAGCGAACAACAGAGGATTCTGCAGAACCAGATTTTGATTGGTCTGGCAAGAGCATATCAGATAGCCAATTACAAATGTTGTTTGCGATTTGTCATCCCTCACTTCCTGTAGAATCACAGATTGGTTTAGCCTTGCGTATCCTATGTGGTTTTGGTATCGAAGAAATCGCCAATGCTTTTCTCTCTAATAAAGAATCAATCAACAAACGTCTATTTAGAGCAAAAGAAAAACTAAGAGAAGAGAAGGTGAATTTTGTCTTACCCTCTCCTGCAGAATTGCATAAGAGATTAGATGCCGTACTGATTACGTTGTATCTTCTATTCAATGAAGGATATTATTCTGAAAGTCATGAATCCATTCTGCGTGAAGATCTATGTCTTGAAGCCATGCGGCTCGCATACTTGTTGATTGAAAATGAAATTACCAATGTACCGGAGGTAAATGCATTATTGGCTTTGATGTGTTTCCAGGCTTCACGATTTCCAGCCCGTAAAAATACCAATGCAGCCTTGATCCTTTACGAAGAACAAGATGAATCACTTTGGAACCAGGAATTAATCGCAAAAGGAGCCTATCATTTACACCAGGCATCCCAGGGAAACAAATTGTCGAAGTATCATCTCGAAGCAAGCATCGCCTATTGGCACACCATCAAAGAAGACACGCACGAGAAATGGGAGAACATCCTTCAGCTCTATAATAAGCTCCTTCAACTCGAATACTCTCCTATCGCTGCACTTAACAGAACATACGCATTATCAAAAGCAAATGGCAAAGCAGAAGCCATCCGTGAAGCAGAGAAACTGCAGTTAAATGACAATACGTATTATCACACCTTGTTAGGTGTGCTCTATAAAGACATTGACCTGGAGAAATCAAAGGCATATTTTGAAAATGCACTCAAGGTTGCCAGGACAGATGCAGATCGGAGGGCGATAACTCATCATGCACAATGAACATCCCCCTAGCCCCCTTCAAAGGGGGAACGTAAACATACCTCCCCCTTTGAAGGGGGTCGGGGGGATGTCATGTTTTTGGATTGTCTATCGAGGGTTAGGGGTTTATCAATGACCCCTGCAAGCTCATCTTATTATACTTGTTTCTATACTCAATCGGCGTGAGGCCTGTGATCTTTTTGAAAAGATCACGGAACGCCTTCGTATCTGAATACCCTACATCAAACATCACTTCATTGATGTTTTTCCGGCTGGTCTCCAGGCTACGTTTTGCCGCTTCTATTTTTACACGTTGGATATATTCGAGGACGGAATTATTAGTGGCAAGTTTAAATCTTCGTTCGAAACTCCGTCTACCTAATGCGACTTTATCGGCCAACTCATCAATCGTAATTTTTTCTTCTATGTTTTTCTCGATATAGTCTTGTGCCACTTTGATCGCTTCATCCGCATGGTTACGTTGCCCTTTGAACATCATGAATTTTTGCTGACTGTCGCGATCCATATCTACTGCAAAAAATTTGGAGGCGAGTATGGCCGTTTCACGTGATGTATATTTTTCAAGCAGATAGAGCAATAGTGTCCAATATGAATTAGCCCCTCCACTTGAGTAGATCCCGTTTTCTTCTGAAAGTATACTGCCATCCACGAGATCTACTTCCGGAAACATTTCCCTGAAGATGTCCGCGGTGAGCCAATGTGAAGAACATTTCTTTCCATTGATCAGACCTGTAGATGCCAAAAGAAATGCCCCAATACATAAAGAGGCTACCTCTGCTCCTTTAAGATGTTGCTCGATAATCCATGGTCCAAACTTTTCGTTTTTCAAAAGTGCAGCAGAGATATCCCCACTGATCGCAGGGATAATGATCAGGTCTGTTTTGCTTACCTCGTCGATGGTTTTGTCAGGATGTACTGTGACAAGATTATTCATCAGTTTCACTTGCTTTTTCAAGCCAACCAATTGAACTTCGAATAGCGGCATCTTTCCGGAAGCCACCAGCATATCATTGGCAGCCGTAAAGACATACCGTGGATCGGCAATGGCTTCCATGATAGCAGTCTCGGGCACCAGGATGGAGATATTTTTCATGCCACAAAGCTAATCGGTTAACCTGTCACAATCAACCCCTCAGGTTGACGTTTATGCCACTCACGCCCTGAGTGTAGAATGCCCCATTTTTGTATTGTCAATTGTAATCAAACCACATTCAAAAATCAATCATGAAAAAGCTGAAATTACAAATGCAGATGTCCGTCGACGGATTTGTAGGTGGCCCGGAAGGCCAATTGGACTGGATGACCTGGAACTGGGATGTACGTCTTATGGACTTTGTTAGAGAATTTACGGACACCTGTGACACCATCGTCATGGGCCGCAAGATGGCTGATGGATTTATGCGCCATTGGGAAGCTGCAACGCAAAACCCAGATGATCCTTCTAAACCATTTGCAGAACTTATGGTAAACTATCCAAAATATATTTTCACGCGGACCAATCAATCTGTATCCGGAATCAACGCTCACATGGTTACACAACCACTTGCTGAAAAGATCAACGACTTAAAACAACAGCCTGGAAAAGATATCGTCGTTTATGGTGGCGCAGGCTTTGTCACTTCATTGATCGAAGCAGGACTGATCGATGAGTTGAATCTTTTTATCAATCCAACAGCAATAGGTAAAGGAATAACCATTTTCTCGGGTAAAACGCCACTTGAACTAGACAATTCAACACGATATGGCTGTGGAATAGTCGTCAATAAATACGTTCCAAAAAACTAATTCATCTTTAACCACATCTAATATCCATTGAAATGACACATCCAATTTATCCATGCCTCTGGTTCGACGTGCAAGCAAAAGAAGCTGCTGATTTTTATTGCAGTATTTTTAAAAAATCACGAATCACCTCTGAAAATCCAATGGTGGTGATGTTTGAGTTAAATGACTCAACCTTTATGGCTTTAAATGGTGGGCCCCATTTTAAATTTAATGAAGCCACTTCTTTTGTAGTCAATTGTGATACGCAGGAAGAGATTGATTATTACTGGGACAAACTGACGGAAGGTGGTGAAGAAAGTATGTGTGGTTGGCTAAAAGACAAGTATGGAGTTTCCTGGCAGATTGTTCCAAGTATTCTCGAATCCCTTGTCAACGATCCTGAAAAAGGCCAGCGCGTTGTACAGGCTTTTTTGAAGATGAGAAAGTTTGACATACAAACACTCCTAAACGCTTAAGCCATTATGCTGATCCAATCTTACCTGACGTTTAGCGGCAACTGCCGCGAAGCGATGAACTTCTATAAGGAATGCCTGGGTGGTGAACTTGTCTTACAGACTGTTGGTGAATCACCTCTTGCTGAACATATGCCGCCGCAAATGCAAGAAAGCATCCTTCACGCAACTTTGACAAAAGGATCTGCAGTCTTGATGGGTTCAGACATGGTGCCACAGTCTGGGTTGATCACAGGTAATTCCGTCTCCATGTCCTTGACATGTAATAGTGAAGAAGAGATTTATACTTTATATAAGAAGTTGTCTGAAGGAGGGAATCCAGATCATCCGATTGAAGTTTCTTTCTGGAACGCACTTTTTGGCGACCTGACAGATAAATATGGCAATCATTGGTTACTCGTCTATAACCGCAACTAACTTCTCTTCCAACAGATGATGTACTTTAGCGATGATGAATACCTTCAAAGCTAAAATTGAGATCATCGGCATCAATCCATTTGTCTTCCTGCCGGACCGTGTCTTGAAAAGTCTTTTCGCACAGTCCGGTAAAGACAAAGGACCCATCCCTGTGCATGGCACTATGGATGGCCATCCCTACAAACAAACACTGGTGAAATACAGTGGTGCATGGCGTCTCTATATCAATGGCCCCATGCTTAAGGCAGCTGGCAAAAAAGTAGGCGATCGCACAAACCTCACCATTGAGTTTGATCCGAAGGATAGATCAATCCCTTTGCATCCAAAACTCGAAGCTGCATTGAACGCCAATAAAGGTGCAAAAGCGACTTTTGATAAATTACCTCCTTCCCGGAAAAATGAAGTCATCCGGTACATCAACCATCTCAAAACAGAGGTTTCTGTTGATAAAAATGTAAGTAGAGCCATACGATTCCTGACAGGGAAGGAAAGTTTTGCGGGTAGAGACAAACCGTGAAAAAGCTATCAGCTATCAGCTGTCAGCTCTGACTGGTTAAATGTTTAGATGGGGAAATGGTTAAATCGGGTTCTAAGCTATTGCTAGTAGAAGCAGTGTTTAGAAAGTTTAGTATTAGCTCCTGTTCGTAGCTAAAGTTTAGAGAGTTTAGCTTAATGTTCCTAAACTCTCTAAACAGTGGCAGCGTAAGATGCCATACGCTAAACAGATGGCCCGCAGGGCAACATCGCTAAACACTGTATCTATACAGAGATCTGCTGTACACCTCCTCCGAGTTCAAACAGAATCACCTCCGGTTCAAATCCAAAGCGATCACGATATGAAGCGATACATGCTTTTGAAAAAGATTCCAACACTTCTTCATTCAGCAGACAAATGACACATCCACCGAATCCACCTCCCATCATCCTTGCTCCGCAGACACCTTGATATTTATTGGCAAAATCAGCTAAGTGATCGAGTTCATCGCAACTGACTTCATACTTGTATCTTAATCCTTCATGAGAGGCTTTTAAGAGTTTGCCGGCGATTGTGGCATTGTGTTCCCGGAGTGCTTTGATCATTTCATGCACACGGTTATTTTCTTCTATTACAAAAGCGGATCTCCTGTGTAGCACATCTGTCAGATTGCTTTCTTTCAACATATCCATGGATACATCCCTTAAAGCATGAACCTCTGGGAATAATTTCTGTATCATCGATACAGAATAGGCGCATTGTGCAGACCGTTGATTATAATCACTATCGATGAGTGCATGTTTCACCTTTGTATTGATGAGAATCCATTTACATCCCGGCAGATCGGCGCTTATGTTATGATGTTCCATTGTACGACAGTCTAAAAGCATCACATGATGTGGTTCACTCATCATGATGGCAAATTGATCCATGATCCCACCTTGTACCCCGATGATTTCGCGTTCTACTCTTTGACCCAACAAAGCCAGATCAACTTTGGATTCTGTTCGTCCGGTCAGTTGTTGTAAAGCATACAACATCCCACACACCAATGCTGACGAAGACGAAATCCCTGCTCCAACCGGGAGATCACCACCGATGAGGATGCATAAAGATCCAATACCCTCTGCATAGAGACTGATGGTTCCCTGTATATATCTCGCCCATGAATATTCTCCGTACTCAATAACATCTTCCGGGCTTTCAAATGACTCATCCAGGTCACTTGCGATCCAATGATGGCCCTTTCCTTCGTTCCTTGAAATAAGAATATACAAACACCTGCTCATAGCGCCGGGCATGACCCAGCCTTCATTGTAGTCAGTATGCTCCCCGATGATGTTGACACGTCCTGGAGCCTTTACGACTACTTGAGGTGACGCGTCACCAAAGGTGCTGTGCCAACGCTGTAGAAGAGCATCGATCATAACTGTGAAGATGCAAGAGAGTGAGACAGTGAGAGAGTAAGAAGCATGGGCAAAGGGAGTGTGGTGTTAATTTATGTATTTTCTCAAAAGATAAGATATCAGATTAACTTAACCCACTCGCACACTCACTCTTCTTACTGTCTTACTGTCTTACTGCCTCACTGTCTCACGCTTACATCCATCCGGCTCCAAGTGCCGTCCTGAATGGCCAGGGTATGGATACAAGAATAATGATCAGGGCGATGAGATAGAAGGTAAATAGCTTCTTTGCGTTTCCGGTTTTAGCGTGGCGATTACCGATAGTGATGAGGACGATTGCGATCAGCATCATCAGGGTATGCTCAACAGTAAAGAAGCGGAAGGTAGGACTGCTCATGGTGTTAGATGAAAACTCCACTTTGGCGCTGACATAATATAACAACAAACCAATCACCGCCTGGAGGTGCGTAGCGATCAAAGTGAAGAGACTTAATTTTTTATCACCGGCAGAGAGCGGCACCTTGCCATCTCTTTTGCCAAATGCAGTGAAGATGGAAGCAACCAGGAGGATCAACAGGATCCATCGAAGGCCTGAATGGGAATGTATAAGTGCAGAATACATAGGGAAGATTTTTTTTTTGAACTGCTAATTTACATAAATCTGTTTGGCAGAAGGGCAGAACGGCGGAAGGGTAGAATAGCAATGAATAAACATATTTTAATAAGCCTATAAGCTTTATAACCTTACAACCCTGCAATAACCTTCTAACCCCCTAACCTCCTAAGCCTTTCTAAATACCAGGTTATCCGATTCCAGCTTTTTCTCCTCCAGGTATCTAGTAATATCCGGTACGGGAAACACATTACCATCAATGTCTATTCCATTAGCATTATAACCGCAATCTTTTAATACACGAACAGCTTCTTCGTGAATGGAAATTTTTCCTGGAGTATGATGATATTCCATCACCACGCATAGATCCATTGTCTTTAGAGAATTGACCATGCCCCTCAGTACAGCGGTTTCTCCTCCTTCAGCATCAATCTTAAACATGGCTTTGGTGATTCCTTCTTTGGCCAATAGATCATCCATTAGAACGGTAGGAACATGGTTCTCTATTTGTTGAATTTTCTCTACCCATTTCTTCCCTGCATAAGCATCCTTGACGGTTGTATTACACTCCGCATAAGGCACGGGGTATTCATAAAAAGTAATATGACCAGGGGTGTCGCTTGCTGCGGCTTGTATAATTGTGACGTTGGAATATCCTGCTGTGTTTTCCTTTAGGATGGCCGTCGAAGCGGCAGAAGCTTCAACTGCATAGACATGACCTTTTGAACCAATCAGCGCAACAGCAAGTAATGAATAATATCCATAGTGAGCACCAACATCCACAAACACATCATTTTGCTTAAGATGTCGAAGGAGAAATTTTGCAAACCTTAATTCAGAGTCATGAGCTTTGATGCGATGTAAACTGATGTCTGTCCCTGAAGGCAAAACCGTTTTCATGCGGATACCAAAAAATGTATCCGTATAGATTGATTTACTCCTATGGGTATATGGATAAATCGCGTAGTCGAATATCATCAACGCCGGGTACAACAGCGGTTGAGACAAAAGCCTCCTGAGTTTCGAAGCACGAGCTTTACGTTCAGCTTTCAACAGGTTTTCCCACATCCCTTTGTTTTCTTCCACGGTTATATATGCTTCAGTATTTTTTCATAACAGATCATTCTTTCCTGGCCTTCACTTTTATAGGGCTTGATCACCTGGAATCCGAGTCTATCATAGAGTTGTTGTGCTGCTTTCATCTCTGGCATCGTATCCAATTGTATTTTATGGTATCCGTTTTCTTCAGCAATGGCAATTATCCTTTCGACAAGGATACGTCCCACCTTTTTACTTCTGTGATCAGGAACCACATATAATCTTTTCATTTCAGTGATGCCTGGTGCTAGTTCCTGGCTGGCGATACAACCGACGATTTCTCCACCAGGTTCAGTTACCGCGATTAGTTTGATGTTCCCTTTTCGGGCATATAAGTTTGCAATATCAGTGAGTTCGGTATCGAAGGAAGTAAAACATGCGTCATTATTGAATTCCTGCCGATAATCCAGGAGCAGTTTTTTGACCGTTTCCCACTCCTCCACGGATTGAGGAGGCCTGATGATATAAGGTATTGCTGCCAACGGATTCTTGCGTTTGAGACCATAAAAGTGAACAGATTTTCTGAATTCAGACGACAGTGTTTAGAAAGTTTAGTTTTAGCACCTGTTAAGTGCTAAAGTTTAGAAAGTTTAGTTTAATTTTTCTAAACATTTAAACAGTGGTGCCGAAGGCGCCATACGCTAAACAGATGGCGAAAAGCATAGGGCATAGGGCATAGAGCATAGGGTAATTAAACCCTTTCAGCATTGCCAATTCGAATTGTACAATGGATTAAGAAAAATTAAACTAAACATTTAAACAGTGGTGCCGAAGGCGCCATACGCTAAACAGATGGCCCGCAGGGCGACATCGCTAAACACATCTGGTTAATTGCGATACTGCTGGATGGAGTTTTTCCACCAGCGTGCATCAACAAATGAAAACTCATGGCAGCAAAGCATTTTCCCTTCGAACACAAAGATCTTCCGCTTCTCTCAAAGACGGCATTTATCAGGCGACAACTGATTTTTATTTTCTATGCAATTTTAATGCTCGCCTTCAGCCTGGGCATTGGTATGGTAGGGTACAAATCAACCACCGGGATGGCTTGGATCGATGCCTTCTATAATGCCTCGATGATCCTGACCGGAATGGGTCCGATTGACGTGATGCCGACACATACCGCTAAAATTTTTGCAGGATGTTATGCACTTTTCAGCGGGGTTATTTTCCTCAGTACGGTTGCAGTCATGTTCACCCCTCTCGTTCACCGGTTCCTCCATCTGATGCACATCGATGATGACGATAAAGATTCGTGAAATTGAAGGATATTTTACAAATGGTGACAAAAATCCATGATATATAAGAGATAGGTTCTTCACCATTTACCCATTTAAACATTTAACCACCAAATCTTCCTATAAACCTATAAACCTATAAACCTATAAGCTTTATAAGCCTATAACCCATTATAAGCTAACTATTCAATAATTTAGCCCCTAAATCACTAAATCTCTTAATCACCCAATCACCCAATCACCACATCACTACATACTCCATGCTTTACCCTAAACTATACATCAACGGCGAAATCCTCCCTAGCGAACAAGCCCTCATTCCTGTCTATGATCTCGGGATGTTGAGAGGACTTGGTGTCTTTGATTATTTCAGAGTAGTGAATGGAATTCCGGTTTTTGCAGAAGATCACCTCGATCGCCTGGAAAACTCTATGCAAATGCTTGATTTTAAAACAGGTATTTCGAGGAACGAATGGATGGACATGATTCATAAACTGATCACGGTCAATGAAGTCGAGGAAGCCGGGTTTAGAGTTGTGGTAACAGGTGGATTTAGTGAAGATGGGTATTCCATTCCGGAGAAAAAGAATGTGTACATGATGTTACATTCTATTCCTGCAAGTGACCCTGTTCAATATGAAAAGGGAGTTAGATTACTTAGTGTCAATTATCATCGTGACACACCTACAGCGAAGACGACTGTATACATCGAATCCATGAAGGCCCAACCCTTGCTGAAAAAGGAAGGGGCTTATGAGGTGTTATACCATTTTAAAGGTGAAATTTATGAATGTTCCAGGTGTAATATCTTTTTTATTACTCCGGAAGGGGTGATCGTTACTCCCTCAAAAGGTATGTTGAAAGGGATTACACGAAAACAGGTTATCGCCATTGCGAAAGAAAATAATATGCCTTTGGAGGAAAGAGAAGTTCACCTCGAAGAAATTCCCTGGATGGCAGGTGCATTTCTCACAGCTACGACAAAAGGAGTGTTGCCCGTCAATAAAATTGATAATCAATATATCGGGGATGGATTGGTGCATCCTTTAGCAAAGCAATTACACGAATTGTACCTTAAACGGGTTGATGATTATCTTTTACGAAATCGCAGATGATGCTTTATAAGACAATGTCTGTTTACTGACAGTCAGGATTTCCAGCTATAATTTTTTACCCCTCAGATACCCCTTTGGTAGTAACTTAGTCTTTTACTTTTCGGCCATTGCCGTCTTAATCTTCTATTATGCGCACTTTATTCAATTTTATAGGGTTAAGCCTTGTCCTTATTGCGATAAGCAGCACAAGGACCACTGCCCAGGTCGTAGAAGTCATTCCTGTTTTTCCAAAGGTGAATGATGACGTTACGATCATTTTTAATGCTACAGAAGGCAATGGAGCCCTCACTGGAGTAGCACCTGTGTATGCCCATGCCGGTCTAATCACTTCCGAAAGCACAAATCCCAGTGACTGGAAACATGTGCAAGGTACGTGGGGAACTGCCGATCCAAAAGTGCTGATGACTTCATTGGGCAACAACAAGCATTCGATCAGTTACAATATCAAGGACTTTTATGGAGTAGGTGATGGAGAAACTGTAGAGTCCCTTGCATTCGTATTTAGAAACGCAAACGGAAGTATCGTTGGACGTGCTACCGATGGCTCTGATATTTTCTACCCGGTGTATCCTGATAATGTAGAATTTCAATCTGTCCTGCTTGCGCCACAAGAAACCTCCCTTGCTTTATTTGAAAATGAAACGATCCTTGTCAAAGGAGCCACGAGCCAGACTGCAGATTTATACATCTATGATAATGGCAATCCGCTTTATCATGTTTATGGAAACCTGATCGAATATAATCTCACAGTTCATGAAGCCGGGAACCATGAAGTTTGTTTTCGCGCTATTTATAGTGGTGACACGTTGGAGCAATGTTTTTTCTACACCGTTATTCTTGATGTAGATGTTGAAGATCCGCCTCCGGGAAGAGAGGATGGAATTACAATGATTAATGATTCAACAGTTTATTTTCAGCTTTACGCACCGAATAAAGCCTATGTACACCTTAATGGAGACATGAGCGAATGGGCACTGCGGTCAGACTACCAAATGAAAAAATCTGTTGACGGTACAACCTGGTGGATTGAAGTGACAGGCCTTGAAACTGGAGAGCGATACGCTTATCAATATGTAGTAGATGGAACAATCAGAATCGGAGATCCATACAGTACACTTGTGTTAGATCAATTTAATGACGCTGCCATTACAGAAGAGACCTATCCGGATATGCCAGAATACCCATATGGCCGAACGACAGGCCTGGTCAGTAGTTTTGTACTCGAACCTGTTGTCACTACACCTCCTTTACAACCTAAGCCGGAGAAAACCGATCTCATCGTTTATGAATTGCTAATGCGTGATTTTCTGGCAGCGCATTCATTTGATGCTTTGAGAGATACATTAGATTACTTACAACGGCTTGGTGTCAATGCCATTGAATTGATGCCTGTAAATGAATTTGAAGGAAACCTTGGATGGGGATACAATCCATCTTACCACATGGCCCTCGATAAATATTATGGATCTGGAGATGCTTTCAGAGCTTTGATTGAAGAATGTCATTCACGAGGAATAGCTGTCATTTTAGATGTAGTTTACAATCATGCATTTGGGCAGTCCCCTTTCGCGCAACTCTATTGGGATGCTGCACAAAACAGACCATCAACGGAAAATCCATGGCTTAACCCAGTCGCCAAGCATGATTTTAATGTAGGTTATGACTTTAACCATGAAAGTGCGCAAACCAAATATTTTGTCAAACGTGTTCTTTCGTGGTGGATGGAAACTTATGGCATCGATGGTTTTCGGTTTGACTTATCAAAAGGTTTTACACAAAACAACACGCTCGGAAATATCAATGCATGGGGAATGTATGATCAATCCCGTATCAATATCCTGCAAGAATATGCCGATCACATCTGGTCCATCGATCCTGATGCCTATGTCATCCTTGAACACTTTGCTGATAATACTGAAGAAACCGAACTTTCTTCACGTGGCATGATGCTTTGGGGAAACATGACGAGTGCTTATGGCCAGGGTTCGATGGGTTATGGCGGAAGTGATCTCAGCCGCACATGGCACGTTCAACGCGGCTGGACAGATCCACATCTCGTAGGGTATATGGAGTCACACGATGAGGAACGCCTC
Organism: Saprospiraceae bacterium; assembly: GCA_036503755.1. GTDB lineage: Bacteria > Bacteroidota > Bacteroidia > Chitinophagales > Saprospiraceae > Opimibacter. The sequence goes on from DASXWI010000625.1 coordinate 17,986, forward strand.
ATGTACAAAAACAAGACGAACGGAAATACAGCACCGGGATATAATATTAAAGATCTCAATGTCGGACTTAGCCGTATAGAATTGGTTTCTACATTCTTTTACCTGATCCCTGGCCCGAAAATGATCTGGGAGTTTGGCGAACTTGGCTATGACTATTCCATTAATTATTGTGCTGCAGATGGAACCGTCAACTCAAATTGCAGGCTAGATCCAAAACCTATTCGATGGGATTATAAAAATATCTTCTTACGTCAACGCATTTACGATGTTGATCGCGCATTGATTCAATTGAGAGAACAACCAGCTTTCAAAGAGGGTGAACTTGAAATCAGCCTCGTCAGTCAATTTGAAAAGAAAATGCGATTCCGCCATACAGAGATGGATATCGTGGTGGTGGGTAATTTTCATGTAGGCAACAGAGATATAGCACCTGTTTTTACGAAGACAGGATGGTGGTATGATTATATGAATGATGATAGTCTGCAAGTCACTGATGTCAATATGATTATTCCTTACACACCGGGTGAATACCATGTCTATACCACAAAGAGACTTAAGCTTGATTTTGAAATCACCACCTCTATCGCTGATGTTGAGATTTCCTCACAACCGCTTGAAATCTATCCTACGCTTAATCAAGGTTCATTTGACATACTTTTACCTTCTGAGGTTACAGGTACACCTCAGGTTTACATTTGGGATGTCACCGGGCAGAAAGCAGATGTTCAAACTCAAATAGCAAGTGATAGAATAAAAGCTGAGCTTCTGCGACCAGTACCAGGAATATATATTGTCAATGTCATATTGGACAAGACGTTGTATACAGGTAAGATTTTGGTTCAATAAGATTATTATGATTTCAGGATGGGTAGGGTTTCCAGATGTAGAAACGCGATTAATCACGTCTCTGCATCTGGAAACAACATATGGAAACCTCTACCAATCCGAAAGACGGAGATTTGAAATTTGGTGGAGCAAACTCCATGCGTCATTTGCTTTCTGTAAGCCTGGTAGTAGAGACGCGATTAATCGCCTCTCTACTACCAGGCTTACGCTAAAGGTGTGTAAACATAAACTGTGAAAGTCCTCATCATCAACGATTACCCAACGATTGTAGGAGGTGCAGAACGTTTCCTGGAAAACCTGTTTCATGAAGCCGGATCATCAGCTATTGATTTTCATAGGTTAGATATCGCTGATGTTGCAAAAGAAATATTGCCAGTTTCCAAAGCTTCTTTTTTTCGCAACAGGTTTCGTCGGATCGGTATATTTTCTGAATTAGTTCAATCGATTACCCGGCGTATTGAAAGTTTATCACCTGACCTGATTCATCTTAACAACAATAACCTTTACACGAATAGCGTCTTACGCAGTTTGCAGCAAACGCATATTCCGGTAGTCTCTTTCATTCATGATGAATATGCGATGCGGAGGATTAGTTCTCCTTTTTATCTCCGCACGGCACATTCCTTTACCTTTCTTACCCATTCCGTTGATTTTTATCAAAAGTTAAATAAAGATAGTCGTAAAGCATACCTTGTTAAGGTGCCCTTCAATCCCACCAAATGGGAACGTACGCATAACAATGACTGTAGCCATGTCAAAACGGACTTGTTGTTTGTTGGACGAATCGAAAAAGCGAAAGGAATCTTCAAATTGATCAATGCAGTAGAAAGGGTCAAAGCAAAAATTCCTTCTGTAAAAGTGGCTATTCTTGGAGATGGTTCAGAATTGGGTGCATTAAAGCAAATGGTAAGTGCAAAAAAGCTGACGGCCAATGTCGAAATCAGGGGCATGCAGCATGACCAGGTAATTATGGATTATTATCACCACACAAAAATCCTGGTTTTCCCTTCCGCCATTGAGAGTCTTGGGTATGTGGGTCTGGAAGCACAGTCTTGTGGTGTCCCCGTAGTAGCTTTTGAAAATAAAGGCTCAAGCCGTTGGTGCATGGACAATCACAGTGGTTTCATGGTGAAAGAAAGATCCGCGCAAAAACTGGCTGATAAAGTATTGGAAATTATCCACGATGATGTAATATTGACGCGCATTTCAACCACAGCCCGGGAGAATATCAGGCTTGAAGGGTACAATGCTTCAAAGCACAGGATCACAGACATTTATAAAGCAGTTCTCTCGTGGTAAGGAAGGATGATATAAGGCTTCTTTTTTTTCTATCCCAAAAAGTAAAATCGATCTTTTCCGGACTTTCCATGGTGGATAAACCGGAAGGCAGCCGTATCCTGGTGATTGCCCCTCATCCAGATGATGAGGTGATCGGTTGTGGCGGCACCATCCGACTGCACCGGAAACATGGACACCAGGTTTCCATTCTTTATCTCACGGATGGAGAGCGTGGTGTTAAAAATTTGAACCCCATCAAAACGGCAGAACTTCGCAGGATGGAAGCGATCCGTTCGTCGGAACACCTGAATGTCCCTAAAGAAAATTTGTATCATTTACATCTACGTGATGGTGACCTGATCAATCAATCCGGTACCAATTATGATTTCAGGGAGATTCTTGAAAAGTCCGATCCGGATGTTATCTATCTCCCCTCGTTTATCGAAACACATCGTGACCATTACGCTGCCAATATTCTCCTAAAGAATAATCTCGTTAAAAGCGCAACGATCGCGGCATACGAAGTTTGGACTCCTCTCATTCCCAACCGCCTGGTCAATATTTCACCAGTCATTGATGAAAAACGCAGTGCACTCCTGGAGCACGCCAGTCAATTGAAAGAACTCGATTATCTTGATGCTGCCCTTAGCTTGAATCGATATCGTGCTGCCATGTTCAGAAAGGGCTCCCAGTTTGCCGAAGCTTTTATTTATTGCACTTCGGTGCAGTATTTTGAGTTGATGATGTCTGTGGAGTAGGGGCTTAGGGGTTCTTGCCGCTGGATGGAGTTTTCTCCGCCAGCTAGGTGAGGGCTATTTCAGATTGACAGTTATAACTAGTGGACACTGTTTTTAGAAAGTTTCATTTACTCAATCTAGACTTTGATAAAACATTAAACCTACAGAACGCTGGCGGAGAAAACTCCATCCAGCGGCTTCATTCCTTTCGGAATTGAAGCACAATATTTCTAAACTTTCTAAACAGCGGCATCGCAAGATGCCATGCGCTAAACAGATGGCCCGCAGGGCATCATCACTAAACACCGTCTCTTTTATGTGAAATCTTAGGAGCCAAATCCCTCTGCCCTCTGCCCCATGCCCTCTGCTCTACGCCATTTCTTGGACAGCCTCCCTCACCTGAGGAATCATGCGTTTC
>DASXWI010000626.1:0-5535 GCA_036503755.1 Saprospiraceae bacterium
ATAGATATAGCTGCGAAACCAAATCCCCAATAGGGCGGATAGTAGCCCCAGTAGTATGGTGGATAATAGGGCACATAGGCAGGAGAATAAACATACTTCACGATAGGCGTTTGTTCCACAACGACCACGGTGGTGGTGGCAGGTTCACTCTCCACAGGTGGTTCATCTCCCTGGTAGCCCGGATTTGCAGTCACAGCAGGCTTACTGGATTTCTCCAACTCAACGACAAAATCTTTCCCATATAACTCTTCGTCCCCTACTGCCTGCATGTTCATTGTTTTGTCATCATCCTTTGTAAGCAGTATCACTGCCACATCCTGTGTTTCTTTCTCCTTAACATCTACCTTCAGGATGAATGTAAAATCATCATCCTTCTGCTTAGTCTCTACTTTAATAAAATCTACTTTACCATCCAGGTTAAGATCAAGATTGTTGACTCCTGATTTTTCAGAGTTGAGCGATTTCTCAAACTCCTCAATTGTTTTTGATTGCTGAAAAAGATCAAGCATCGCATATAGATCGAGACCATCTCCAGGTAAATTCAACAGGGAGTCCCCTCCTTGCCCGGATTGTGCAAAAACAGAAAAGTTACCAGTAAGCAACATGAAGACCAACAGATGAATACGGATTTGCATAAGGAAACTTTTGTGTTTGATATACATTCCAAATTTAGGGAAAAATCGGTTTGGTTCGTAGTAGAAGGAGGAACACACTAACAACTCAAAACTCACCTTTCCGTTCTATCACATACTCCCAAACCCTCAAAAACTTTTCAGAAGCCCGCAGGACAGGCTCTAAATCCACATCCTCTTTCGCCATCCACTTCCATTGTGATTCCAATAACCCCGGATGCGCAAGGCCCTGCAATTCGATTGCATCATACGCAGCATCGGGGGCAGATTTAAAACAACCTTTCTTGCCATACCGTGGTCGGCTATGATTTAACCATCCATTAAAGTCACTTTGAAAGCCAATGGAGAGGTCAATCTTTTCATCTTCAGTGAGATTATCTATAGTATGGGTACTGTCTTTGAATATGAGGCCCACATTCTCAGCCAGAAATACCTGCAGTGCTTCGTATGTGAAACGGTAAGTGTCTACTGAACAATTGCAATAGTCAGATTGGCGGTCCAATAAATCCTTATACTTCGAATGGGGGTGATATGGCTTTAGTGAAATACCACTCAATGGTAGAGACATAAAACCATTTCCCTGGTAAATGCGGATAACATCTGCCTCAGAGATGGCTCGTTGCATATTTTGAATTGGCTTAAATGCATCGTGCGTGGAAATTGGTGGAATGCCTAAGTCAATCATCAGGTCTAATGCATCCGCTCGTGTAGAATCTGACATGTGCGAAATATCTGTCATGATCCCCGCATTGGCCAACCACTGAATGGCATTTCGGCCCAGATCTGTTAGGCCTCTTTTTTTCTTGCTCCGCAGTGCCCCTTTGAGATTGATGATGTTGAAAATAAGCCCTGGCCTGATGGCTGCCCCACCCAGCTCAGAGTCCACCAAATGGATAAGCGTAATAAAAGCAACTCCCTTGGTTGCCCAAAAGAATGCGTCGTCAGCACTTCCGACCAGCGACTTGGCACCTTCTAACGAATAGACGATGATCGTTTTCCTGGTTTGTGTCACCAAATCCCGAACTTCCTGCGGTGATCGCGCAATAGCAAATTTGTCTGAATGGTGCTGTACAAACTCTTCGACGTACTTCATCTGTTCCAGGATCACGTCGCGCGCTTTTTGCCTGTCGCGAATTCTTTCCTTCGTCATGAAGCCTATCACAAATATTCGGCAGCCTTTGTTGCCCTCCCAGTAATTGGCATAATTGACGTTTTTAAACTTGTGTTTGTAGGTCAACTTAGGAGGATCGCTTTCACCGAAATAAGTTAGTCCCGGATCAAAGATGTGATGTGCAATATGCATCGTTGGATGAATCTGCAGATCCATATATTCATGAATGATCTGGCTATAGGCAGTTTGAACAAAGAGAATAAACACCACCCATAAGGCAATGGCATATGATGCTATTCTTGTTTTCATGATGAGCAAACGAGTTATTCCTTATTCAAATACCGACCTCTATGAATAACCAATACCGAATATCTCTTTAAATAACCAATACCGAATATCGAAATCAGAAGTTGAAGTGAATAAGTTGAAGTTGAGGTAGAAGTTGAAGTAAATAAATACACTTCCCCTTCAATCTTCGTACTTCTACTTCTAACTTCTACTTCATACTTCGATATTCGCTATTCCTTATTCCTTATTCCTTATTCTTTATTCTTTCTGCATCTCAAGTTGCGGGTTGGCAAACCCCCTCTTCACCTCCACCTTATGTTGTGATCCCCATTCATATAATGCATCAAGTACACTCGTCAGTGAATGACTATAGCCGGTCAATTCATACTGGACGATGACAGGTGGTCCCGGGATAACCTGGCGACGAATAAAACCATTCATTTCAAGATCTTTTAATTCGGAAGCAAGCACCTTGGAGGAGATGCCTTCAATGCTGCGTTGCAATTCATTGAACCGATTGGTGCCTTCGAGCATGGCCACAATGATTTGCAACCTCCACTTGCCTCCTATGGCATAAAGTGCATCCGAAATGGCATTGAGGCGGTGGCGACAAGCTGATTTTTCCATGCCCGGTATTAACTTTTTCATATAAAGAATAGCTGATTAACTAAAGGTAACTACTTACCTTTGGGTATCTACATACTAAAGGTAAGCAAAGATATGTACTTTTGCATTGACAAGTACATAACAAGTGATAACTATTCTCTAGTCTAATTTCGTAGCACATGAACCTCAACAAAGCCTTTATCCTGGCCGGCGTCAGTAGCGCTCTATCCATCACCGCCTGCTTTATTTACAATAAGGTATACAGCGGTTCTTTCTATGTTGACTTCAGCAAGATCATCACCCCGACCAGCATGATCATGACATGCCTTGTAGGATGCACCCTGATGTCCCTCGCCTATGCCCTGATCATAAAATGGCGCCCTTCTTTGAACCTTGGGTGGCTAAATATTGTATTTGCTGTTCTAAGTTTCGCATCCATTATTATGGTATTGTCTTTTAAGCTGCCGTTAGAGACCGAATTCCCGGAATTATTTCCCGGGCTAGCGATACCTATGCATTTTTTTCCGGTGTTGGCTTTTTTAGCCATCGTCCCGTTTTTTAAATCCAATCAACACAATTCATAACTTAAATTAAACGCATGAAACACGTAACTCTTTTTGTCATCGCCGCAATGGCGTTTTTCGTTTCCTCTTTCACAATCATCACATCCAATAACTGGTTGGCTGATGCAGGGCACTCCCATCTTGGTTTTACGCTGAAGCACATGAATATCGCCGATTTTCATGGAAGTTTTTCTTCCTGGGAAGGCAAAATCACTTCGACTAAACCAGACCTGTCCGATGCAGTCGTCGATTTCAGCGGGGATATCAACAGTATCTACACCGGCAATAAAGGCCGTGATGAGCATCTGCAGGCCGCTGACTTTTTTGATGCTGCAAAGTATCCAAAGTTTACCTTTCAAAGTACCAGTTTCAAAAAATCCGGTGACAATGAATATACCGTCAAAGGCAACCTGTCTTTCCATGGTGTGACCAAAGAAGTCACTTTGAAAGCTGTCAATACAGGTAGTGCTGAAAGCCCACAGGACAAGACACCATTGACCGGATTCAAAGTAAGCGGCAAATTTAATCGCGTGGACTTTGGTATCTCTCCAGAAACACCTGATGCTTTCCTCGGCACTGAAGTCACCATCGTAGCTGATATCGAATTTGCAAAAGGTTAATCTCCTTTGCTCCCTTCATCCATTGATCCTTTGATCCTTATATTATGAAAAGAATATTATTATCGATGGCAGCAATCCTCATGATCGGAGGATTGTTTGCTTTCGTTCAGTTGGGCAACTGGAAAGTGAGCCCTGATTACAGCGTCAAATTTTCTGGTAAAGGCGTCAGCGGTATTTTCAAAACGTTTTCTGCCGATATCCATTTTGATGAAACCAAACTGGCTTCTTCTACTGTCGTTGTTACCATCGATGTAGCTTCACTCAACACTGGCAATGCTGTGCAAAACCGGCATTCCATTGGCCCTGACTGGTTTGATGCGTCCAAATACCCTAAAATCAAATTCACTTCCACCGCCATCGAAAAAAGCGGCACTGGTTATATTGTAAAAGGCAAAATGGAAGTGAAAGGAAAAATCAAAGATGTCGCGATTCCATTCAACTTTACCAAAACAGGATCTGCCGGAGAGTTTACTTCTACATTCAACATTAAGCGGTCTGATTATGGTGTCGGTGCTGCCAGCACTGATGTTGCCAATGAAATCAAGGTTGAGCTAAAAGTTCCAGTACTTAAAAGCTGATCCAATTGAATAAGGAATAGCACTTTGAATAAGGAATAGCGAATATCTCCTTGAATAAGGAATACCGAATATCGAAGTACGAAGGAGAAGTAAAAAGGAGAAGTTGAAGTAGAATTAAATTACAACACTTCACCTTCAGACTTTGCCTTTTACTTCGCACCTCAACTTCTTATTTCGATATTCGATATTCCTTATTCCTCTGATCGTTTCTCCTGGCGGTTTCAATAGAAGTAACAAAAATAGCTATAAGCTCATTAGCTTCTTTCAATAAAGCCGCTATCTCATGAGTGTCTTTGGCCAGACTGAGTCCATCAATCATTTTGAGAGCTACGTTGGATTCCCGTAGTTCTTTGAGTACAATTTTAGTTTTGTGAACGAAATCTTTTCGTGACTCTGCAGATTGTGCTTCGCCATAATTTAATGGTGCTGATGAAGATGCTCTGGTTAATTGATCCTGCAAACGATTTCCAATTATACTTTTAGGCAATTGCTCAGCAAGCTTGACAGCTCTGATCGCAAAAGCAATCAGTCTGTCCTCGAGGTCATTTCGGGACATTGTTTTCAATTTGGTGATGAAATGAGTATAGAATAATGAATAGCGAATATCGAAATCAGAAGGAGAGGTTTGGAAGGTGAAGTAGAAGCAGAAGTTGAAGTTCATTAACGCACTTCGCCTTCAGACTTTTCCTTTGTACTTCGCCTTTTTACTTCGAACCTCAATATTCGCTATTGGTTATTTAAAAGTTATTTCGAGACATTGTTTTCAATTTGGTGATGAAATGAGTATTGAATAGCTCCTTGAATAAGGAATAGCGAATATCGAAATCAGAAGTAGAGGTAAGGAAGTTGAAGCAGAAGTTGAAGTTTATTAAAGCACTTCACCTTCAGACTTTCCCTTTTTACTTCGCCTTTTTACTTCGAACCTCGATATTCCTAAATTACGGGTTTTTATGTTGAAATTGAAAATTAATTGTCTTCACTTCTCCTTCCACTTCATACTTCAACTTCAGTACTTCGATATTCGCTATTCCTTATTCAACCGCTATTCCTTATTCACCAGTAATACCTGATACTCTGGATGCATCCTAATATATTTGGCTATATAAGGGCAGAATACCTTAATCTTTACCTTCTTCT
>DASXWI010000627.1:0-11048 GCA_036503755.1 Saprospiraceae bacterium
CCCAATCCAGTGGAAAGCTGGCTGGATATTTCAGACCCGGATCAGATGGTGGTGGAGGTTAAGGTGTATGATTTCATGGGACGACAGATATATCGTGTGGAGGAATTAAACATAAATATGGAAAGTGCTCCACAAGGTTACTATATGGTGGTATTTAAACTAAAAAGTGGGCAATATATAGCCCAGAAAATTCTTAAGATTTAGATGATTGTAGTTTGTTGACTTCGTGGTGCCTGAAGCAATTAACAATGTGATCATTATACATTCCTACCGCTTGCATAAAAGCATAGACGATTGTAGAGCCGACAAATGTGAAACCTCTTTTCTTTAGATCCTTACTAAGTGCGTCACTCTCAGGTGATGTAGCCCTGAAATCTTTTTCAGATCGAATGGTATTGACGATGGGTTTGCCTCCGACAAAGGACCATAAGTGCTGACTGAAATCGATACCCTGTTCCAGCATTTCGAGATACGCTTTTGCATTTGTCCGGGCAGCATAAACTTTGAGGCGGTTGCGGATGATGCGTTCGTCAAGGAGGATTTTTTCGAGTTTTTTATCGGTGTAGCGGGCTACTTTTTCGGGATCGAGGTTGTCGAATACGGCCATATACCCATCCTGGCGACGGAGAATGGTGATCCAACTCAAACCGGCTTGAGCGCCATCGAGGATCAATTTAGCATACAGGGCTTTGCTATTATATTCGGGAACTCCCCAGACGTTGTCATGATAATGGACGTAGATTGGGTCGGTGCCGCACCAGTGGCAGCGAATGATTTCTTTGGATTTCATGGAAGAAAGGTAGGGAGAACTACGATTTATCAGAGGAGGCATAGCTTCCAATTTCGACGAAATATATTTCGTAAATATTAGTTTGACTTGGCTTGATAATCAATGGAATATTTACAATCACTCTCCCCTTTCCCGCTCAAAACTAATCCTAATTTCGACGAAATATATTTCGTAAATATTAGTTTGACTTGGTTTGATAATCAATGGAATATTTACAATCAACCTCACTTATCCCGCTCACAACTAATCCTAATTTCGACGAAATATATTTCGTAAATATTAGTTTGACTTGGTTTGACAATCAATTGATTACATAAAATCTTTCTTCCACCTCCCCAATCCCCAGTATTCGTATTTCGTCGAAATATATTTCGTAGAAATACGAATGACTTGGCCTGAAAATCAGTCGATTATATAAAATCATACTCTCACTTCCCCTCTCCCCCCAATTCCTTACTTTTGAAGAAAAAATTCTATGCCTATCTATCATAAACTCGGGACCATCCCTCCCAAACGGCATACCATTTTCGAAAAGCCAGGTGGAGGTATCCATTATGAGCAACTCTTCGGCACAATTGGCTTCGATGGCATGTCTTCCCTGCTATATCACATCCATCGCCCTACCCAGGTCAGAAGCGTAGCCGAACCAAAAAATGTAATGCCCAAAATCGCTGTGGAGCGAAATATGAAAGCCCGTCTCCTCCAGGGATTTGATATCCCACAAGGAGATGACTGGCTGGATTCAAGGCACCCTCTTTTGATCAACAAAGATGTTCATGTCGGCCTCGCCGCACCTCAAAAATCACTGACCAACTACTTTTATAAAAATGCGGATGCGGATGAATTGATCTTCGTGCATCGTGGCTCAGGCACATTACGCACCTTTCTTGGAAATATTCCATTCGAATACGGCGACTATCTGATTATTCCAAGAGGCATGATCTATCAAATTGATTTTGATACTGCAGACAACCGCCTTTTTTATGCAGAATCTTTTCATCCAATCTACACACCAAAGCGATACCGCAACTGGTTTGGACAAATGCTCGAACACTCTCCATATTGCGAGCGTGATTATAAATTACCAACTGTGCTCGAAACATTCGATGAGAAAGGTGATTTCCTGATCAAAATAAAAAAGCAAGGTTTCTTGCATGAAATGGTATACGCCACACATCCATTCGATGTTGTCGGTTGGGATGGATACAATTTCCCATATGCCTTTTCGATCCATAATTTCGAACCTATCACCGGGCGAGTGCATCAACCACCTCCTGTTCATCAAACATTTGAGACAAAGGCTTTCGTCGTGTGCTCATTCTGCCCAAGGCTTTATGACTATCATCCAAAATCTATCCCTGCTCCTTACAATCACAGCAATATCGATTCGGACGAAGTGCTCTATTATGTCGATGGGGATTTTATGAGTCGCAACAATGTCAAACAAGGGTATATCACGCTGCATCCTGCTGGCATCCCACACGGACCAGCTCCAGGAGCTTACGAACGAAGCATCGGTCAGAAATCTACTGAAGAACTGGCTGTCATGATTGATACTTTTGCACCGCTTTCGGTGACCGAACATGCGTTGAAGATTGATGATGGAAAGTATTTTCAATCCTGGTTAGAGTAAAATCTCTCCGTGTGCTCTGTGTACCTTGTGCGATTATTTTTATTCAATTGAACATTTTGTTGAAAACAATAACTAAACGACTTAGATGAAATCGTGGATAGAGATTGCTGAACAATCAGATTTTTCCATTTACAATATACCTTTCGGGATAGGCTCTACCGTCAGTTCACCATTTGTTTGTACAAGGATTGGGGAGGAAGTGGTTAATTTATATGCTCTTGCTCAAACCGGATTTTTTGAAGGATTGGTGAAAGACATTGAAGTATTCAATCAAAACAAATTGAATCCCTTCATTGCCTTAGGAAAATCAATCACCAATGAAGTCAGGTTACGGTTACAGGAAACATTTTCAAATGCAAATTCTCCTCTAAAAAGCTTGTATGGGATTATTTCTCCATTCAGGTCAGTGAGCATGCATGTACCTGTGGAGATTGGTGATTACACTGACTTTTATTCAAGTATCGAACATGCCACCAATGTGGGGAAAATGTTTCGCGATCCGGAAAATGCATTGCTTCCAAACTGGCGACATATCCCTATTGGTTATCACGGAAGGGCATCTTCAATTGTGATCAGTGGGACACCGATCAAACGACCAAAAGGGCAAACAAAACCTGCTGATCAGGATCGACCCGTTTTCGGACCAACGAAGAGACTTGATTTCGAATTGGAAATCGGATTTGTGATCGGGAAAGAAACGCAACTTGGAGATACAATTTCAACAGACAATGCAGAAGACCACATTTTTGGTCTTGTCTTATTCAATGACTGGTCTGCCCGAGATATCCAACAATGGGAATACGTACCCTTAGGTCCTTTCCTGGCTAAAAATTTTGCTTCAGGTATATCACCATGGATTGTTACACTTGAAGCTCTTGAACCATTTAAAGTAAAAGGACCTGAACAAAAACCCGAAGTGCTACCTTATCTCCAATATGATGGCCAGAAAAACTACGACATTCATCTTGAGGTTGCATTGACTCCTGCCGATGAAGAACCTGTCATCATCTCAGTTTCCAATTTTAAATACATGTACTGGAATATGTGCCAACAACTGGCACATCATACAAGTAATGGTTGTAATGTGCGGGTTGGAGACTTGATGGCCTCAGGTACCATTAGTGGTCCGAGTGAAGGTTCATTGGGATCATTGTTAGAAATATCGGTTGGTGGTAAAAAGCCACTGACTTTACCAGGAGGTCAGACAAGAACCTTTGTCGAAGACGGCGATACCATTACCCTTACCGGATGGGCAGAAAAGGATGGTCACCGGGTTGGCTTTGGTGAAGTTTTCAACACCATAGAAAGCGCTCTTTAGGTGTTTCCCTCTCCTGATAAGGGCGTATATTTGCACTGTTTACTTAAGAAATCAACATTATGTCTGTCCTAACACAAAATGAAGCCCCTGCCACTGCTACTGCGGAAGATTTTCTCCCACTCAATGGTACGGATTATGTCGAGTTGTATGTGAGCAATTCCAAACAAGCCGCTCACTTTTACAAAACAGCTTTTGGATTCCAATCCTTTGCTTATAGAGGCCTGGAAACCGGCGAAAAAGATGTGGAGTCTTATGTACTGGCCCAGGATAAAATCCGACTGATACTTACTTCACCTTTGCATAGCGAAAGTGCAATTGGCAAACATATAGACAAGCATGGCGATGGCGTAAAAGTTATTGCCCTGTGGGTAGATGATGCTACCGATGCATGGAAGCAAACTACCTCCCGCGGTGCAAAATCTTACATGGAACCTACCGTTGAAGAAGATAAACATGGTCGTGTTGTAAGATCAGGCATTCATATCTATGGCGAGGTAGTACACATTTTCGTAGAACGCAAAGATTACAATGGTCACTTCCTTCCAGGGTATACCCGCTGGGAATCTACTTTCAATCCACCTTCTGTAGGACTAAAATATGTCGATCATATGGTCGGCAATGTTGCTCTCGGCCGGATGGATTACTGGGTTAAATTTTATGAAGACGTGATGGGCTTTAAAAACATCCTTACGTTTGACGATAAAGATATTTCAACTGAATACACTGCCTTGATGAGCAAGGTAATGAGCAGCGGAAATGGCTTTATCAAATTCCCAATCAACGAGCCTGCTGCGGGCAAAAAGAAATCTCAGGTTGAAGAATACCTTGACTTCTATGAAGATGAAGGGGTTCAACATCTTGCCGTAGCCACTGACAATATCATTGAAACCGTTACAAAACTTCGTGACCGTGGTGTTGAGTTCCTTCGTGTCCCCTCAACTTATTATGATACCGTCCTGGACCGCGTAGGTGAAATTGATGAAGAACTAAAACCATTACAAGATTTAGGTATTCTAATTGATCGCGATGACCAGGGCTATCTCTTACAGCTATTTACCAAACCAGTTCAATCCAGGCCAACCATGTTTTTTGAAATCATCCAGCGCAAAGGAGCCCGCTCCTTTGGCAAAGGAAATTTCAAAGCCTTGTTTGAAGCCATTGAACGGGAGCAGGAACTGCGTGGAACCCTTTAAGCAAACAGCTGTCAGCTGTCAACTATCAGCTATCAGGAAAAAGCATGGAGCATAGGGCAAGTGAAGTGAAAAATGAAGAGTGAAAAATGTAGAGTAAAAAGTGTTTCTAAACTCACAATTCACCTCTCACGATTCACGTCTGACGCCTCACGATGTACAACTTACGACTCACGATTAACCACCACTTAATTCAATTAGGCTCAAGAGCCGTAGCTACATGAATTTCATTTTTCACTTTTCACTCTTCATTTTTCACTCTTTTGAATACTCCTCTAGTTCCTCCCCTTCCCGAAACGGATCCATCCCTCACTGATCTTGTAGCCTTCTATAATGAAACGTTGGGATTTTGTCCAAACAGTGTGAAGACGATGCAACGGAGGCCGCATATTGCAGAGGCTTTTATCCGGATGAATCAGGCGGTGATGGAAAATCAAGGTCGTGTGACAAGTGCTTTAAAAAGATTGATAGCTTATATCTCGAGTTATACCACGGGTTGCCAGTACTGCCAGGCGCATGGCATAAGAGCTGCTGAGCGATATGGAGCAAGTGAAGAACAATTGAAAAATATCTGGGACTATAAAACACATCCTGGTTTTTCAGATGGGGAACGTGCTGCTTTGGATTTCGCAGTGGCTGCATCATCGGTACCGAATGCGGTGGATGAAAATATTGCAAATGCTTTACGCGCTCATTGGGATGAAGGAGAAATTGTTGAAATCGCGGGTGTGGTGGCCCTTTTTGGTTACCTCAATCGATGGAATGATTCGATGGCCACTACGATAGAACCAGGAGCTATCGAATCTGGTGAAAAACATCTTAACGGGCATCTCTGGACCGGTGGGAAGCACAGGAGGTAACCTCTCAAAAATGTTCCTCAAACAATACCCCCATATTATTCGTTTCTCCTTGGCATGAAAATAAAAAAGAGGTGGTTTTTCCTGGGTGTCAGTGTCATTCTGCTGATCCTGCTTTCGATTCCAGAATTGACGCATGTCAATAGTGGTACAAGTGTATCTCAAGGCAGTGTGCGTAAAGGCAAACTTCAGAATGGATGGCTCATGCCCTTTAAAGGTGAAAACTTCAGCTACTTCAGCCGCCTCAGTTATTACATCCTCAATAACGCCTATGTCCATTCCGCTGTACACAAAACGCTGATGGATGCGTACAAGACTTGTGAGACTACTTGCCCGGATCGTGAATTTGTACTGATGGAATGTACACGCAAACATGGCGGACGAATGCTGATCCATTGGACACATCAGAATGGCACAAGTGTTGATTTTATGGTTCCAAAAAAAAATGGACCCGACCATGCAGTCTTGTCAAACCAAGCCGGCATGGTACATTATCTTTTTCAGTTTGACGCACTTGGCAAATTTGCACTCAACAGCGATACCGAAATTGATTTTGAATGCATGGCCAAACACATCCTTGCCCTTGATGATGCAGCCCGGCAAAATGGCCTTCACATCCGCAAGATTCTGTTCAACACCAACTTACAAGATGAACTCTACAGTACACCAGCAGGAAGAGAATTGCAACAACGCGACATCAACATCCTACCCCATCTCAGTGATCTGATCAATCGGTATCATGATGATCATTATCATGTGGACTTTGATTTGAAAGAGAGTGAGACAGTAAGAAAGTAAGACAGTAAATAAATCCAGATAGGATATTATATTGAATCCTCTCTTAAAATTAATCCCCCCTTTCAGGGGGCAAAGGGGGTACAATGTCAAAGAGGTTCGGTGTAATCCAAATCCGCCTTAAAGGTCTCTTTCATCTTCCATAGTGCTAGAAAAGAAATGACTGCCAGGATAGTACCCACGACCATGCCGGCCTGGAGAATATTTCCGGAAAAAGTTTTATCCCTGAAGTATTGGTACATCAGGATGATGGCGGGTAATGATCCTCTTACAAAATTGGGAACAGTAGTCGTCACCGTAGCACGGATGTTCGTACCAAATTGTTCGGCAGCGATGGTGACAAAAATCACCCAATACCCAACTGAAAAACCCATTGCCATACACAGCAAATAAAACATCTGCTTTGAAATACCATGTGCATTGAGATACACAAATACCATAATGAGGTTGAGCAATAAGAATATGGTCATTACTTTTTTCCGGCTATGCATCCATTGACTCAGCATACCACTAAAAATATCTCCGAATACCAGACCTCCATAACACCATGCAATGGCTTGTCCGGCCATGATCTTATCTGCTCCTTCCACACCTAGGGCTTTAGCAAATTCGGGAGAAAATGTAATCAACACCCCTACCAGGAACCACAATGGTATACCAATAAATATGCATCTCATGTATTTGAAAAACCGCTCTCGATCCGTAAACAAGGCTAAAAATTTTCCACGTGCTTCATCCTGTGTGACTACTTGTTTAAACATAACTGATTCACGGACACTTACACGCAAAAACAATAGCAACAAACCAAGCACACCTCCGGCATAATAACATAACCGCCAGTCTCCAAATAGCTGGTATACAAGATTCGCGACAACTGCTCCTGTCAAACCTACTGAGGCTACAATCATCGTCCCATATCCGCGTTTATTTTTTGGAAGAGATTCTGCAACGAGCGTAATACCCGCACCAAGCTCACCAGCCAAACCAACTCCTGCAATAAAACGCCAGAACGCATAAGCTTCAACTGAATGAACCATACCATTGGCAATGTTAGCCACTGAATATGTAAATATCGAACCGAATAGCACCGACAACCTGCCTTTTTTATCTCCCAATATTCCCCATAGGATACCTCCGATCAACATCCCATACATCTGCATACTAATCAGGTACTCTCCTGCATCCCTGTTAGCCTGATCAACAAGGCCTAAATCGGTAAGACTTGCTTTTCGTACGATTCCAAATAAAAGCAGGTCGTAGATATCGACAAAATACCCGAGAGCTGCTACAATTACAGCAGGTGTCAAAATTTTTGAAACACTTTTATCGTTCGTCGTCATACACGGATCAAAATAACGTAACAGGAAAAGGAAGAATAAAGGCTGAAGAATGAATAGTTAGCTTAAAATATCTAATCTTTTAATCACCTGATACAAAGGCTGATATTTTCCACTCCCCTTTTTTGGTTTCATACAAAAACAACCTTGGGCCTGTTGGACTATAAACATACTGCCAGTTGACCCAACCCCGTTGGCTGCGGTCGTAGGTTTCAACCATATACCATTCAGGGTCTCCAAAACGGTTTGTACCGGATTGCGTTTCACCGGCCAGATCCTCAAGTACAAACCAGACGACATCGTAGGTCAATTTGCTTTTGATAGGAGATGCTGTATCAGGGCCGGACCTGAGATTGACATTCTTACCGGTGATAACTCCGATATTGAAATAATCATCTTCAATATCAAGAGGCATGTTGTACACATATGGAAAAACAAACTGGTATCTACCAGATTGATCAGCAGTATCATGCAAAAAAACACCACCTAGTTCAATGACACGCTTCATGAGCGGCCACATCAGGCTGGAGTCTTGCTCAGGGGACCAGGTCCTTTTAAAATCATCTAGCCCACCCCTTGAATCTACAGAAGACACCACATAAAAATCAAGCGCATCATTTAAGAAATGCTTGTCTCTTTTATCTATGGCCACCAACAGGTTTTTAACAAAAGCATTGAGGCCTGAATCGAGATATGTTTCGTCTTGTGGAGGAAACGTAGGATTCTGCGCAAACAGCGATATGTGCGACAGAGAAATTATTATAAGCAGTATTAAATATTTCATATTTGGTAAAATGTTAAATGGTAAATGTGTAATGGTAATTGAGTTTTATCAGGACTTAAATTTACCATTTATTACAACTCAATTTTCAATTCTCAATTCTCCTTCCTTATTCCTTATTCCTTATTCTTTATTCTTTATTCTTTATTTATCCCAGAGCTTCTGCAAGAAGCTTGTGAAAATGATGTGTGCCTTGTTCGCGCGTGACGGAATAACGACCGTGGGAATAAAAACGAGATCGAATCCCTTTTTGCACGGCTTGAACTATTTCTTCATCCTCCATTTCTACTCTGAATAAATCAGATCCTGCGCCTTGTTCAAGTTTACTTTCATCCCAGACATAGGTTAGAAATGAAATTTTAGTTTTTGAGACATTGACAGGTTTAACCATGTTGATGGATAGCCCCCATGGATAAAAATTGAACATCAGGTTGGGAAATATCCAGAAATAATAACCACCAACCTTCTTTCCATAATCAGAACTTGTATTTGGCAATTCAAATGCAGATTCTCCATCTTTGGCAAGGCCTAACTGAAGGCAAGAATAAGGAAACAGTTCTGTCGTATAACTGCCATAATCAATGGCTTCATTCAAACTCGCGTGCACGAAAGGGATATGAAAACCTTCGAGGTAATTTTCACAATACAGCGCCCAGTTTGCTTCGACGACATAATCTTTTGACAGGTCTGGCCTGAATTGAAATTCTTCGATAGGCAACCAGGACATTCTGTTGATCATGTCACCAAAACAAAAAGAGGCTTCCCTTTGCAGGCCTAATGTTGTAAACAACCACTTGCCCCATTGAAAAACAGGTAGTGAATAAAGATGATCACGTTCTGCAGGAAAATTTTCCACTTCCTTGAACTCCGGCATATAGGAGAATCGCCCGTCCAATTGAAATCTGCGTCCATGATACCTGCATTGCAATTGATGGAGATTACAAGCCTTCTCGACCAGGATATTACCCCGATGTGTACATACGTTAGAAAGACAATGAATTGTTCCTTGTTTGTCCCTGGTTAATAGCAGAGGTTCGTTAAGGTAATGTTCATGAAGAGTAAATGGATATACATCTCCACTATCTCTCACGCGTTCTGTATCTCCAATGAATTGCCAGGAAGGAGAAAAGATTTTTTCCCTGGATTCATCAAACACGGATTCACTTAGATAAACATCTTTAGAGATGGTCTCAGCTTTTTCGATTTCTGGATGAACAAAGAATCTTGACATTTCGAAAATTATGAAACTCAATCTACAAAAGTCTCTTTAATGACTGCCTTTATTTCAATGATTTTGTTCTGGTTGAGATGACCAAGAGTTTTGACAATTCTGTTTCTATCTAGTGTTCGAATCTGGTCTACAGCAATCCAACTTGCTTTTCTTAGCACATTGATTGCTATTCTAGTGGGATACTTTTTTGACGTAGTAGTTATTGGACAAACTGTAATTGTCTGCAAATGTCGGTTCATTTCATCCGGGGATACAATCACGCAAGGCCTTGTCTTCCTAATCTCACTTCCTATGGTAGGGTCAAGATTGACAATGACGATCTGGTATTGATGTAGCTCCATAAATACTATTCCCAATCCTCTGGGTCAAGGACACTATCAATCAATAATGAGTCATCACCTTTCTTTTTCATTTTTTCAAACGACTTATCCCAATCATGCCTTGGTCTTACCACAGGTCTTATTAAAATGGATTCCGGTTCCAAAATGAGTTCTACTTCATCCTCAATCTGGTATTTAGCCAGCAGCATTTTATTTAACCGGATTCCTTTTGAATTTCCAATTCGGATAACTGCAACTCTCATATGACCAAAATTTCACTAAAGTTAAGTACCCACAACGTAATTACATAATTGAATTGACATTTCTATATGGAATTTTCTTGAAGTTGAAAGCTTCTCTGCCACTTTCTTAGTCCCAATATAGAAATCGCTGCATAGACGAAAAATAAAAAGGCAAACAAATATCCACCACTATTCCAATAAAGCCCGATGTAGATCGTGTCCACCACTATCCAATACACCCAATTGTGAAGATCCATCCGAACCAACAAGATGGTCGCCCAAACCGATAAAAAAGTCAGTAGGGTATCAAGGTACCCATAGCGGGCATCAGCATAATTAATCAAAAACCATGATGCAGGCCAGCTAATCAACAGGCAAATGACAATAGCTATTAGATGAATTAGTAATGGAGTAGTAATAATCAACTTCACATGCTCAATCGTCCTGCCTTTGAGCCAGTTGATTAATCCAATAAAGCCGATGACGATATAAAAGATTTGCAGGATGCCATCGGCAATCAGAAAATAATCCGTGAAACTTTTCCAGGCAATGCA
>DASXWI010000628.1:0-1649 GCA_036503755.1 Saprospiraceae bacterium
CCCCAGAAGGTTTTGCTCGCGGGATGGCAGGTGCACACCAATAGTAAAGACCATCTTTTGGAAACAAAGCCAGTATCTTGGTAATGTCCTTGTCCGCTACGAATCCAAGCACAAAATGACGTTGTTGAGCCGGATGTGCAAGGAGCCCTGGTAACATGGCAGACATTCCATGATGATTATGTGCTGCATCTGCTATCACTATAGGCTTTTTATGCACAACCATCCAACGCCCAATCATACCGGTTGCCTTTTTAACTCCTTTTAGCCCTTTCCTAATTATCCGGTCACCAATTTGTTCTTGCGGATAATATTGGTTCCAACGAAATATACCTTCAAGCACCGTCTTGATATTATGTTCTTGATATGGTCCTGTCATATCAGTCTCCAACGAATCCATCCAAACTTGTCCTCTTGTGTGAATGTTGAATGTTGATTTAAGTAATCCTGATAGGATCTGCTCCGTCATTAAATGCCTGGAAGCAAAATAAATGGGTGCATTAACCTGGTTTGCTTTTTCTTTAAAGACAGTTGCTGTTTCTTTATGCCACTCCCCTATGACCACCGGTACTCTGGGTTTTATGATACCAGCCTTTTCGGACGCTATAGCAGGCAGTGTGTTTCCCAACATCTGCATGTGGTCGAAACCAATATTGGTAATGATAGACAACTGCGGAGTGATGATATTGGTTGAATCTAAACGTCCTCCAAGACCTGTTTCAATAATGGCGATATCAATTTTCTCCTGTCTGAAATAATGAAAAGCCATCATTACGGTTATTTCAAAAAAGGAAGGCTGAATAATTTCCCATTTGTCTTTGAATTCTTTAACGAAGTTAATGACATACCGTTCGGGCACCATAACTCCATTGATCTTGATGCGTTCCCGGAAATCAACGTAGTGGGGAGATGTATATAATCCAACTTTTTTTCCTGCTGCTTGAAATATTGAGGCCAACATATGGGATGTACTGCCTTTGCCATTTGTCCCTGCGATGTGGATTGAAGGGAAAGACTTATGAGGCTGATCAATCAAGTCACTCAAGAGCCTGATATTGGTGAGATCCTTTTTGACAGCAGCATCACCAATCCGCTGGAACATCGGTAATGAAGTGAAAAGAAAATCAATCGTCTGTTTATAGGTCATCTTGCTTTCAACTTTTCCGGAAAAGCTATTATTTCTTTTAGTTTAACTTCGTACAAAATAGAGCGAATATGAAATTGTATTGGGTTTACTTCTCAAGCTTGTTGATCTTAAGTTCCTGCAAAGAAAATACTAAAAATGCAGGTGCCCTATCCGAGGCAACTATTAAAAATCATATTATCACCTTGTCGTCAGATGCATTTGAAGGGCGAAAGCCATTCACTGAAGGTGAAGAAAAAACATTGGCTTATTTACTTGAAGAAATTAAAAAGATAGGCCTGAAGCCTGCCAATGGTGATTCCTATACGCAAGATGTGCCTTTGATTGAGATCAATGGCCATCCTGCTGACACGATGAAACTCATTGGTGAGAAAAACCTGTCGCTTAAGCTTGGTGAGCAATATGTTGCATTTACACAGCGTCCCGTACCTGAAATCAACGTATCCAATTCCGACCTTGTCTTTTGCGGTTATGGAGTTGTGGCTCCTGAATATGGATGGAATGACTA
>DASXWI010000629.1:0-18050 GCA_036503755.1 Saprospiraceae bacterium
CAATGAAGCAAAATCAAATAGAGGGGTTCTGAGGGGCTTGCATTTTCAACAAGGCGAACATGCACAAGGCAAACTGGTACGCGTCGTTACCGGTGCCGTATATGATGTTGCCGTTGACATCAGAAAAGGGTCACCTACGTATGGAATGAGTTTTGGATTGATTCTTTCAGGAGAAAATAAAAGGCAGCTTTGGGTGCCACGTGGTTTCGCACATGGATACCTTGTCCTTGAAGACAATACCATCTTTTCCTATAAATGTGATAATTACTATCATAAGCCGTCTGAACAAGGTATTCGATACGATGATCCTGATATCGGAATTTCCTGGCCGGAAGTGGATATGGCATTAATCATTTCTGAAAAAGATTTACAATTGGGATCACTAGCAGATTTGATGTCATGAAATCTGTAATCATCAGCGGGGCCGGTGGACAATTAGGTCAGGCTTTTATTGAAAAATTATCCTTTACCGAAGGCTATAGTGTTTACTCCTTTGATCGGGGACAATTGGATATAGCCGACCAGAATAAAATAGAAAGAATACTTTCCACATTGCCCCAGGTCAGGTATTGGATCAATTGTGCTGCTTATACAAAAGTAGATGATGCAGAAAAAAACAAGAAAGCAGCAGACTTGTATAACACAGTAGCACCTGGTTATATCGCTTCAGCTTGTGAAAAAACCGGAGTGCATTTAATTGATTTTTCTTCTGACTACGTTTATCACAATCAACTGCGGAGGCCACTTTTGGAAACAGATCCAACAGAACCTAAAGGAGTTTATGCACGATCCAAAAGAAATGGTGAATTAGCTATACAGGAATCAGGTGTCGGGTTTACCATCCTGCGCACATCCTGGGTTTATGGTCCCGGTGGCCAGAATTTTGTCAACACCATGCTTCGACTTGGAAAGACAAAATCGAATCTTCGGATTGTTAGCGATCAACTGGGAGCTCCAACATTCACGCATGATATTGTGGATGCAGTCAAGGAACTCATTCAACTACATAAATCCGGAAATCAGGAAGCAATTAAGGGTATCTTCAATTTTGCCAATGCGGGAGAAGTTACATGGGACAATTTTGCAAGAGCAATTTTTAACCAAGCTGGAATTAGTTGCAATGTTGAAAGTATAACTACCGAAGAATATGGTGCACCAGCTCCGCGACCTCCCTATAGTGTGCTTAATTGCGATAAAATATCTAAACTACTTAAGAACCCGATTCCTTCCTGGGATGATGCACTCCAACGCTTTTTAAAAATCAATCCGTAGCCAGAAAGGGTTTGAAAATGTCTTTTTCCTTCCAAAAGGGAAATTAGCCTTAAATTTTAATGAAGAAGCTGGCAGGACAGCCCATCTTGCCCAACTTTCAGGTATTTAATTTCGTTATTCCTTATATTTAACTCCATATATGGGCAAGTTTAGGGTTTTGGTCTTTTTACTGAGCCTGTGGTCGATCCATGACCTCAGTGCCACTCATAACCGTGCCGGGGAAATCACAATTCGCCAAATCGGAGACCTTACCATAGAAGTCACCGTAACCACCTACACTAAAACAAGCAGCACCCAGGCCGACCGCGACAGCGTCCGGGTCTATTGGGGTGATGGCAGTTTTGAATTTGTTTTCAGGACAAATGGTGAAGGAACACCCTTGGACAATAACCGTAAGCTGAATTACTATGTAGCTACCCATACCTATCCTGGGAGGGCGACTTATACGATCTCCATGATGGACCCTAATCGGAATGGAGGAATTCTTAATGTCAATCCACCAAATTCAGAAGGTGTGCCATTTTACATCGAAGCAACGTACACCTTCCTTAATCCA
Organism: Saprospiraceae bacterium; assembly: GCA_036503755.1. GTDB lineage: Bacteria > Bacteroidota > Bacteroidia > Chitinophagales > Saprospiraceae > Opimibacter. Next base: position 1,829 of record DASXWI010000629.1, read on the forward strand.
CAATTCCAGGGATATAATAATACAGCTACGCTTCTTCAACCACCAATTGATTTCGCTTGCGTAGGAAAAAGATACATACACAACCCGAATGCATTTGATGTCGATGGTGACAGCCTGGCTTTTGAGTTTATTGTCCCTCTACAGGATAGTGGTGTAAACGTGCCTAATTATATCTGGCCACAGCAAATCGAACCCGGCCTAGATAATATCATGACGCTTGACCCGATCACAGGTGATATAGTTTGGGTATCTCCTCAGATTGCAGGCGAATACAACATAGCTTTTCTGGTCAAAGAATATAGAGGTGGTGCCTTGATCAGTAGCTTCATTCGAGATATGCAAATCCTGGTGTTGATGTGCGAAAACAATCCACCCGAAATATCTGCGATTGAAGAAATATGCCTCGTTGCTGGTGAGTCCCTCAGTATTTTAATTGACATCTCAGATCCTGACATCGGCCAATTGGTCAAAGTTTCTGCTTCTGGAGGTCCTTTCGAAATTGAAGGCAACATGGCCCAACTCGATGATGGCCCTGGAGGCTTTCAGGATCAGCCTTTTCAAGCAACTTTGACCTGGACGCCCCGTTGTGAACAAATCAGAGAACAACCATACACGGTCATCATCAAAGCAGTGGACAATTTCTTCGATACGACAGGACTTGTCGATCTCTTTGCCATTAATATTAAAGTCATTGGCCCTCCTCCTCTAGGTGTGGAATTGCAAAACGCAGATGATGCTTTGCATTTATCATGGGACTTGCCATATATGTGCGACACTGCCGCAAATAATTACTTCAAAGGATTTTCTATATGGAAACGCACTGGTAGTAATCAATTTGTGATGGATTCGTGTGAAACCGGATTAGATGGCAGGGGCTATACGAAAATCGCAGCCAACTGGAAAGGAACTGCCAATGGAAGATATTTTTATGAAGACAAGGACATCGCAGGTGAAGGAAGTTATTGCTACAGGATATTAGCTGAATTTGCACTCTCTACTCCATCAGGACAACCCTACCTGAGAGTAGAGAGTATTCCTTCTGATGAAGCATGCCTGCGAGCCAGGGCCGACCGACCCTTAATTACAAAAGTCTCCGTTGATGAAACGAATGCAACCACCGGTCAAATTACTGTCAAATGGATTAAACCAGATCCGGCAGCGTTGGATACACTTACGGTGATTGGACCATACCGATATAAACTTATGCGTGCAGATGGCATCACAGGCACATCGTTTATAGCTGTGCCAGGCGGAGAATTTTCTTCAATCACATTTGCTGGTTTGCGAGACAGCATGGTCATCGATAAAAACCTCGATACCCGAAGCCAAGGCTACAATTACAGGTTGGATTTTTTCACTGGCGCAAACCAGGAATTATACGGTTCATCACAACCAGCTTCGTCAGTGTTTATCACAGTACAACCTTCAGACCAGGCCAGTCTGCTCTCATGGGAATACCAGGTCCCCTGGGATAATTATGAATTTGAAATCTATCGCAGTGATGTTGGTGGCACATTCAACCTTGTTGGCACCACGAGCGAAGAAACATTCAAAGATGAAAACGGCGTCGTCAATGGTGTTGAATATTGTTACAGAATTATTGCGTTAGGAGATTACGGATTGGATATGGTGCCTGCACCTTTGATCAACCAATCCCAGGAAACATGCGTAATTCCACTTGATAATGTTGCACCATGTTCACCAAATGTCAGCGTAACCAATATATGCGATGAAGCTTCCCCGGAAATACCTGCAGACGCATTTTCAAATTATGTCACCTGGCAGTTACCCTGCGGAGACGATGATGTCGCGTATTACATCATCTATTATATTGATCATCTGGGTGGTGATTTTGTAGAAGTTGGACGAGTGGATTATCCGGAAAATACATTTGAACATAAACCTGGTGAAAAAATAGCAGGATGCTACGCTGTGGTTGCAGTTGACTTTAATGGCAACCAAAGTACATCCTCTCAACCGGTATGCGTTGAAAACTGTCCCATATTTGAATTACCCAATGCATTTACACCAAACGGGGATGGTCAAAATGATATTTTCAAACCCTATCGGTCCAGGTTTATTGAAACTATCGATTTCAAAGTATTCAACCGCTGGGGACAAGTAGTATTTACGACTACTGATCCACAGATAAATTGGAATGGCGGAAGCAATTCAGGAAAGGAAGTATCTGATGGCGTATATTTTTACACATGTCAAGCTTACGAAAGTCTATCTGAAACACCTATCGTTCTATCAGGTTACATTGAACTCATCCGCGGCTAGAAAGGAAATCGCTTTCATGCTTACCTTTGCAATAATCGTCTAATCTATATGTTTTCAGGTATTGTGAAGGCTGTCGGAAAAGTTGTTTCTGTTCATGGGCAGGGCACAACATTACGATTCATTATCTCCTCTTCCATTTCAAGTGAGTTTACCATCGATCAGAGCATTGCGCATAATGGTGTTTGCTTGACAGTTGTTAAAGTTCACGATGGTATGCATGAAGTCCAGGTGGTTGGGGAGACGCTTTCAAAAACGACTTTCAGCTCCATCAAAGTTGGTGACATTATAAATCTTGAACGATCCATTACCACCTCTACCCTTCTAGATGGACACCTTGTACAAGGTCATGTAGATACGGTTTTAAAATGTCTGAAGATCCATGATCACCAGGGTAGTTGGAATATCACCTTCAATTTGCCCCACGAATACGCAGGCCTTGTCATTCCGCATGGTTCGATTTGCCTCAATGGCGTTAGCCTTACAGTAGCCAATCTTCATTTCGACAATTTTGAAGTTGCGATCATCCCATACACGTTTGATAATACAACCTTTAAGCACTTGCGGGAAGGAGATTATGTCAATGTTGAATTTGACCTGATCGGCAAATATCTTCTGCGGCAAGCAGAACTCAGAAAAGGCAAATAAAAAGGGCAGGTAAAAACCTGCCCTTTTTATTATCTACAACCAGAACATTTATCAAGAAACTGAGGAAATCACTTTCACTCCTTGCCCCTTGCTCCATGCTCCTTGCAATTAATTCTCATCATCATATAAACGCTCTACATACTCCTCACCATCCTTTGACTTCACTAACAAGGTTTCATACCTAAACACACCTGTACCTGCAGGAATTCGTTTTCCTACAATTACATTCTCTTTCAAACCTTGCAGATCATCACGTTTGGCTGCAATAGCCGCGGTGCTGAGTACTTTGGTCGTTTCCTGGAAGGAAGCTGCTGAAATCCAGCTCTTCGTTCCAAGTGAAGACCTCGTGATCCCTTGCAACATCGTGCTAGATGTTGCAGCCACTGCATCCCTGAATTCCATAATCTTTTGGTCATTACGCTTCAGGAATGAATTCTCTTCACGGATCTGACGTAAAGTAACTACACCACCTGCATTGTATTTCTTGGAATCCCCTGGATCCGTAATCACTTTACGATCAAAGATCAAGTCGTTTTCTTCAAAGAAGTCATGACGGTCAACAGACTCTCCCTGGAGGAAGCTTGTATCTCCCGGATCCACAATCAACACACGACGCATCATTTGGCGTACAATCACCTCGATATGTTTGTCATTGATGGCAATACCCTGGGAGCGATATACTTCCTGGATACCATTCACCAGGTAGGATTGTACTGCAAATGGACCTTTAATCGAGAGAATATCACCTGGAGATACGGAACCATCAGATAATGGCATTCCAGCTCGTACAAAGTCACCTTCTTGCACAAGCAAGTGTTTGGACAATCCAATCAGGTATTTGCGGCTCTGGTCAGTCTTCTCATCAACTACATACATTTCACGATTACCGCGTTTGATGCTTCCGAATTTCACAACACCATCGATTTCTGATACTACCGCAGGGTTTGATGGATTACGTGCTTCAAATAACTCCGTAACACGTGGCAGACCTCCGGTAATATCCTGGATCTGACTTGTCTTACGCGGGATCTTCACGATAATCTTACCGGCAGTGATTTCATCACCGTCTGATACGTTGATATACGATCCTACCGGAAGGTTGTAGTTACGCAACTCTTCCCCATCTTTTGAAATGATGCTGATGATAGGGATCTTCTTCTTATTCTTCGATTCAATAATTACTTTCTCTTCGTAACCGGTCTGATCATCACGCTCTGTTCTGAACGTTACCCCTTCTTCTACAGAATCGTACTTAACGATACCTGCAAATTCAGTAATGATCACAGCGTTGAAAATATCCCAATGGCAGATCATTTCACCTTTCTTCACTTTCTGCTTATCCTTCACCATGATCTTCGCGCCATAAGGAATATGGTGTGATACATAGACGCGGCCACCTTCCGGATCCGTGATCTTGATTTCACCTGACCTTGAGATTACTACTTCTTGTTTTCCTTCATCATCTTCATACTTCACAGTGCGGATATCTTCAAACTCAAGAACGCCGTCAAACTTGGAAACAAGTTCAGACTCTTTCTTGGAGAGTGATGCAATACCACCCACGTGGAAGGTACGAAGGGTAAGCTGTGTACCAGGCTCACCGATACTCTGTGCAGAAATAATACCAACGGCATCACCCATTTCAGCGATACGTCCAGTGGCAAGATTCTTTCCATAGCATTTCGCACAAGTACCACGCTTGCTTTCGCAAGTAAGCACAGAACGAATGGTTACTTTCTCTATTCCTATTTCTTCAATCTTATCTGCGATGGCTTCAGTAATATATTCACCCGCACCAACGATCAATTCGTCAGTAACAGGATGTAGGATATCATACAATGAATATCTACCCTGCGTCCTTGAAGCAAGACTTTCAATTACTTTCTCATTATCCTTCAATGCGGAAGTTTCGATACCACGCAATGTCTCGCAATCTTCTTCCATCACGACAACATCCTGGGCAACATCCACAAGACGACGAGTAAGATAACCCGCATCAGCTGTCTTGAGCGCTGTATCCGCAAGACCCTTACGAGCACCATGCGTAGAAATAAAGTATTCCTGTACGCTCAATCCATCAAGGAAGTTTGAAAGGATCGGGTTTTCAATAACTGCCCTTCCTGTATCTCCTGATTTTCTAGGCTTAGCCATAAGACCCCTCAAGCCGCAAAGCTGCTTGATCTGGTTCTTAGAACCTCTCGCACCAGAATCCAACATCATGAAGACAGAGTTGAATCCCTGGTCATGCAAGGACAACTCCTTCATCAGACTTTCGGTGATCTTGTTGTCAGCATATGTCCATTTGTCAATGGTCTGATTGTATCGCTCGTTCTCAGTGATCAAACCCATGTTGTAGTTGGCAAATACTTCATCTACATCATCCTGGGCTGACTTCAATGTCTCTTCTTTGATAGAAGGCGTAATCAGGTCACCGAGTTTAAAGGACAATCCAGCTCTGAACGCCCAACTAAATCCAAGATCTTTAATATCATCCAGGAATTGAGCTGTTCTTGGGAAATTGGTACGGGTAAGAATATCCCCGATTACTTTCCTAAGGTTCTTCTTGGTTAGAAGAATATTGATGTATGGAACAGTCTCAGGTACTACTTCATTGAAGAGTACTTTACCTGTTGTAGTCTCAATGAGTTTGGTGACAAGGTTTCCTTCTTCATCTTCCACTCTTGCACGCACTTTGATCAATGCATGGAGATCGAGTCTACCTTCATTATGTGCGATTACTACTTCTTCCGCACTGTAGAAAGTTTTTCCTTCCCCTTCAACCTTAGTTCCATTCGCAGATCTACGCTCTTTCGTCAGGTAATAGAGTCCAAGTACCATGTCCTGTGAAGGAAGGGTAACTGGTGATCCATCCTGAGGGTTAAGCATATTGTGTGATGCAAGCATCAACAATTGAGCTTCAAGAATAGCCGCCTGGCCAAGTGGCACGTGAACGGCCATCTGGTCACCGTCAAAGTCAGCGTTGAACGCTGTACATACTAATGGGTGTAACTGGATAGCCTTTCCTTCTACTAACTGTGGTTGGAAAGCCTGGATAGAAAGTCTGTGAAGTGTTGGGGCCCGGTTTAGAAGAACGGGGTGTCCCTTCAATATATTCTCGAGGATGTCCCAGATCACAGGCTCTTTACGATCAACTAATTTTTTAGCGGACTTCACTGTTTTTACAATACCTCTTTCAATCAGCTTACGAATGATAAAAGGTTTGAAAAGTTCAGCAGCCATACCCTTTGGAATACCACACTCATGCAGCTTCAATGTTGGGCCTACTACGATAACTGAACGACCGGAATAGTCAACACGCTTTCCAAGAAGGTTTTGACGGAAACGTCCTTGTTTTCCTTTGAGGATATCACTCAATGATTTCAACGCACGTCCACCTTCCGCTTTAACAGCATTGGATTTTCTTGAGTTGTCAAACAATGAGTCAACAGCCTCCTGCAGCATTCTCTTCTCATTACGAAGGATGACTTCAGGTGCTTTGATTTCCAATAATCGCTTAAGACGGTTGTTACGAATAATAACCCTTCTGTAAAGGTCATTCAAATCCGAACTGGCAAAACGGCCACCATCCAAAGGAACCAATGGACGAAGTTCCGGTGGTATTACCGGAAGATATTGGATCACCATCCACTCAGGACGGTTTTCTGTATGCATGTTTCCTTCACGGATAGCTTCTACAACGCGCAGCCTTTTTAATGCTTCAGACTTACGCTGTTGCGATGTTTCCGTAGCAGATTGGTGGCGGAGATTATCTGAAAGTTTCTTCAGATCAATATTGGCAAGGAGATCAAAAATCGCCTCGGCTCCCATCTTGGCAATAAACTTGTTAGGATCATTATCGTCCAGCATTTGATTGCCTTCTGGTAATGTATCCAGTACATCAAAGTATTCTTCTTCCGTAAGAAGATCCATTTGATCTACTCCATCCTCAGTTTTAACACCTGCCTTGATGACCACATACCTTTCATAGTAAATGATCGACTCAAGGTTTTTGGAGGATAACCCAAGGATATAACCAATCTTGTTTGGAAGGGATTTGAAAAACCAGATATGAACAACAGGCACCACCAGTTTGATGTGGCCCATACGTTCACGCCTTACTTTCTTCTCTGTCACTTCTACCCCGCAACGATCGCACACGATACCCTTGTAGCGAATACGTTTGTACTTTCCACAGTAACATTCGAAGTCTTTGACAGGGCCAAAGATCCGCTCGCAAAACAATCCATCACGTTCTGGCTTGTAAGAACGGTAGTTGATTGTTTCCGGTTTCAGTACCTCGCCATACGAACGTTCCAGGATATCATCCGGAGACGAAAGGCTCAGCGAGATGCTGCGGAAAAATTGCTTTTGTTTGACGTGCTTCTTTTTCAGAGACATAGTCTATAGCTGTATTAAGAATAGAGTGAAATCAATCAAATTTTACATCAAGGGCTAAGCCGCGAAGCTCATGCACCAATACATTGAAACTCTCCGGAATGTGTGGCTCCGGCATATTGTCACCTTTAACGATGGCTTCGTATGCTTTTGCTCTTCCGATGATATCATCCGATTTGACCGTAAGTAATTCCTGCAGGATGTTGGATGCACCATAAGCTTCAAGTGCCCAAACTTCCATTTCCCCAAAACGCTGACCACCAAATTGTGCTTTACCACCAAGAGGTTGTTGCGTGATGAGAGAGTAAGGACCGATAGACCTGGCGTGCATTTTATCATCAACCATGTGCGACAGTTTCAGCATGTAGATCACACCTACTGTTGCACGCTGATGGAAACGATCACCTGTATTGCCATCATAGAGATACGTCTGACCCAATTCTGGCAATCCGGCTTCGATGATCTGGCCCTGGATTTCATCAAGCGCCGCACCATCGAAAATCGGTGTAGCATACTTCACGCCCAATTTCTCACCAGCCCAACCTAATACCGTTTCAAAAATCTGCCCCAGGTTCATACGTGAAGGTACACCCAGTGGGTTGAGTACGATATCCACCGGAGTTCCATCCTCAAGGAATGGCATATCCTCCTGGCGAACGATCTTAGATACAATACCTTTATTACCGTGACGACCTGCAATCTTATCACCCACTTTCAACTTACGTTTACGTGCGAGATAAACTTTAGCGAGTTTCAATACACCTGGTGGTAATTCGTCACCGATGCTGATATTGAAACTTTCACGTTTGTATCTTCCAATCTCTTCGTTCACCTTGATGCTGTAATTATGCAGCAATCTTGATATCAAACCATCCGTGTGCTTATCACCAGTCCAACCGGTATAGTCAATCTGGCTGAAATCAATCGTCTTAAGCACCTTAGGTGTGAACTTGTTTCCTTTGTTGATGACTACTTCTCCGTAAATGGATTTTACACCATTAGAGCTTTGTCCTTTGATGAGGATAGAAAGTTTGTCAATCAATAATGTCTTCAACTCATTGATGGCTACGGCGTGCTTATCATCAAGTTGATCGATAAGCTTCTTCTCTTGTGCTTTCTGGAATTTATCCTTCTTCGCACGGGCAAAAAGTTGTTTATCAATGACTACACCATCTGTTGATGGAGGAGCTGTAAAGGAAGCATCCTTAACATCACCTGCCTTGTCACCAAAGATGGCGCGAAGAAGTTTTTCTTCAGGTGTAGGATCAGTTTCACCCTTTGGTGTGATTTTACCAATCAGGATATCACCTTCATTTACCGCAGCACCAACACGGATGATACCGTTTTCGTCGAGGTCTTTGGTTGCTTCCTCACTAACGTTTGGAATATCATTCGTTAATTCTTCTTCACCCAGTTTTGTATCACGAACTTCAAGCTCAAAGCTTTCAATGTGAACTGAAGTAAAGATGTCTTCTTTAACGATACGCTCAGAAACCACGATGGCATCCTCAAAGTTGTATCCCTTCCAGGGCATGAAAGCCACTTTCAGGTTTTGCCCGAGTGCGAGTTCGCCTTTCTCTGTTGCATAACCATCGCAAAGGATTGTACCTTCTTTCACACGGTCACCTTTCTTTACGATTGGTTTCAGGTTAATACAGGTTCCTTGGTTGGTACGCTGGAATTTAGTGAGGTAGTATGTTTTCAGATCATCTTCAAAGCTGACCAATTGATCTTCTTCAGAACGGTCATACTTGATAGTGATCCTTGTTGAATCTACATATTGAACGATACCAGGACCTTCAGCATTGATAAGCATGCGGCTATCCTGTGCCACCTTAGCTTCAAGACCTGTTCCAACAATTGGAGAAGCAGGTTTGATCAAAGGTACTGCCTGACGCTGCATGTTTGATCCCATCAAAGCACGGTTAGCATCATCGTTCTCAAGGAAAGGAATCAGGGATGCAGAAACACCAACAATCTGGTTTGGTGCTACGTCCATGTATTCAATTTCCTCTGGGCCCAACATTGGGAAGTCACCATGCTCTCTTGACTTGATTCTATCGGTCATGAAAAGGCCGGCTTTATCAATCGGAGTATTCGCTTGTGCGATTTTCAGGTAATCTTCTCCTTCTGCAGTGAGGTATTCAGCGTGACCTTTCAATACCACTTTACCATCTGTTACACGACGGTAAGGTGTTTCAAGGAAGCCCATCTTGTTAATCTTTGCATGTACGCAAAGTGTAGAGATAAGACCGATGTTTGGTCCTTCAGGTGTTTCAATCGTACAGAGACGTCCGTAGTGGGAGTAGTGTACGTCACGCACCTCAAAACCTGCACGTTCACGTGAGAGACCACCTGGACCGAGTGCGGAGATCCTGCGCTTGTGCGTGATCTCTGACAATGGGTTCGTCTGATCCAGGAATTGAGACAACTGGCTCGTTCCAAAGAATGAATTAATGACTGACGAAAGTGTACGGGCATTGATCAGGTCAATAGGTGTGAAAACCTCATTGTCCCGAACGTTCATACGCTCGCGGATCGTCCTGGCCATTCTTGCGAGACCAACACCAAACTGAGCATAGAGCTGCTCTCCTACTGTTCTTACACGTCTGTTTGACAAGTGATCGATATCATCAAGTTCAGCTTTCTGATTTGTAAGACTAACCAGGTACTTCACGATAGAGATGATATCTTCTTTTGTCAATACCAGTGTCTCCTTATCGATATCGATACCGAGTTTACGGTTGATTTTGTACCGGCCTACATCACCAAGGTTATAACGCTTGTCAGAGAAGAACAGCTTGTCGATGATACCACGCGCTGTTTCTTCATCTGGGGGATCTGATCCCCTGAGTTGACGATAGATATATTGAACAGCTTCCATTTCGGAGCTGGTCGGATCTTTCTGAAGTGTATTGTAAATGATCGAATAATCTTCTCCAATGTCTTCGCGTTGGAGAATGATGGTTGATTCATTTGCTTCGAGGATCATGTCGATGTGATCTTCATCAATGATGACATCACGCTCGAGGATAATCTCATTACGTTCGATGGTTACCACCTCAGCGGTATCCTCATCCACGAAGTCTTCTGTCCACTTGCGGAGAATACGTGCAGCAAGCTTACGGCCGATCGCTTTCTTCAGCGTAGCCTTGCTTACTTTCACTTCTTCTGCAAGTTCAAACAAACTCAGGATCTCGCGATCTGAGTCATAACCGATAGCCCTCAACAAAGTCGTTACCGGAAATTTCTTTTTACGGTCGATGTAGGCGTACATCACGTTGTTGATATCCGTAGCAAACTCCATCCAAGCTCCTTTGAAAGGAATAACCCGGGCAGAGTAAATTTTTGTCCCGTTAGGGTGAAATGACTGGCTGAAGAAAACGCCTGGTGACCTGTGTAGCTGAGATACAATTACGCGCTCCGCTCCGTTGATCACGAAGGTACCCTTCGGTGTCATGTAAGGTATGTTTCCTAAGAATACATCCTGAACGATGGTTTCAAAGTCGATGTGCTCTTCATCGTTGCAAGAGAGTCTGAGTTTGGCTTTGAGTGGCACACTGTAGGTCAACCCACGGTGCATACATTCTTCAATCTTATACCTGGGTGGATCGATAAAGTAGTCAAGGAATTCCAATACGAAAATGCTTCTCGCATCTGATATTGGGAAGTTCTCCTGAAACACTTTATACAGACCCTCGCTGTTCCTGTTTTCAGGTGTTGTTTCCAATTGGAAAAACTCCTGGAACGATTTCAGCTGGATCTCCAGGAAGTCCGGATATTGAGTATTGAGGTCAATTTTACCAAAATTGACTCTATCTTTTGTGTGTGCTTTTACGACTGCGTTACCGGCCATGGATGGTTACGATTTAGGATGAAAACTCTCTTGAGCCAAATTCATGCTGACATAAATAGCTGAGCCGGAAGATGGTTGACACCCTCCGGCTAAGCCTTGTATGAATACAATGGAATATCTCAATGATGCACCTTTAGTTTTGGTGATATCAGTTTAAGATGAAGTAATGTAGGTTTCCCCAGGTCGCGCTTACTTAAGCTCAACTTCTGCACCAGCGGCTTCGAGAGCAGCTTTAACAGAATTAGCTTCGTCTTTAGGTGCGCCTGTTTTCAGCATCGCAGGAGCAGCATCTACCAGGTCCTTGGCTTCTTTAAGCCCGAGTCCTAATAAAGTCTTTACCTCCTTAACTACCTGAAGTTTGTTGCCACCGGCATTCTTCAGGAAGATGTCGAATTCGGTCTTCTCAGCTGGAGCAGCGGCTTCTCCGCCTCCTGCACCTGGAGCTGCAGCAACAGCTACAGCAGCAGCTGCAGGCTCAATGCCGTAGTCAGATTTCAGAATGGCTGCGAGTTCGCTTACTTCCTTTACGGTTAAGTTGACCAACTGTTCGGCTAATGATTTAACGTCTGCCATGTTTTTGTTTTTTTAAAGTAATTGTCAAAAATGAATGAATGTATATGAAAACTTGGAAGCCTTAGGATGCACGCTCTTCAAGTGTCTTAACCAATCCGGCAATCGTACTACCCCCTGATTTAAGGGCAGAGATAACGTTCTTGGCAGGAGACTGAAGAAGCATGATAATTTCTCCAACAAGTTCTTCTTTGGATTTAAGTGAGATAAGTGTATCAAGATTCTCATCTCCAAAGAAAACACTGCTGTCGATGTAAGCTGCTTTCAGCACAGGTTTTTTACCATCCTTACGAAACTCTTTGATAAGTTTAGCAGGAAGGTTAGCGGTCTGTGTAAGCATGATAGCGGTTGGCCCTTCAAGTGCAGAGTAAACGGGAGCAAATCCACGCTCTTCTCCTAAACTTTCCATGGCTTTACGCGCCAGCGTATTTTTCACGACGGTCATTTCAATGCCCTTCTGAAAACACATGCGACGAAGCTTATTAACTTCCGCCACAGTCATTGAAGACGCATCGGTGAAATAGATAAAGGAACTATTGTCGAATTTTTCGCGCAATTCCTGAATGACCTGATTTTTTTCTTGTTTGTTCATCTTATTATGAAATTTAGACGATCTGCTTGTGGAGGATGGCCGATCAGGTTAAACAACTTTAGGATCTATGTTAATCCCCGGGCTCATCGTAGAGGCAACGGAGATCGTCTTCATGTAGGCACCTTTTGAACTGCTTGGTTTAAGCTTCTGAATGGTGTGAAGCAACTCCAATGCATTTTCATGCAGTTTTTCTGCAGTGAAAGAAACACGGCCTACAGGAGAATGGATGATTCCGAATTTGTCAACACGGAAAGCAATCTTACCTGCTTTTACTTCCTGCACCGCTCCAGCGATATCCATAGTTACCGTACCTGATTTTGGGTTAGGCATCAAACCACGTGGACCGAGGATTCTACCAACCTTACCCACCTGGGCCATAACAGATGGCATCGCGACGATAACATCAATACCTGTCCAGCCTTCAGCGATTTTGGTAATGTACTCATCAAGACCAGCAAAGTCAGCACCAGCATCCATAGCTTCCTGAACTTTGTCAGGAGTACAGAGTACCAATACTTTTTTGGTTTTACCTGTTCCGTGTGGGAGAGATACGGTTCCGCGTATAGCCTGGTCGGCCTTTCTAGGGTCTACCCCCAGGCGGATGTGCAGATCAACTGATGCGTCAAATTTAGTCACATTGACTTCTTTGACGAGCTTCATGGCCTCAACGAGGTCATAAAGTTTGGCGCTATCGACTTTTTTGACAGCGATAGCCATTTTTTTGCTAAGCTTAGCCATTCAAAAACTATTTTAAAGGTTTTGGCGCAACCTGATCCAGCAGGACAGAATTACTCCCTTTTATGAAAAATGCATTATGATGTCATGCTCAACTTTCTGAGCATGAAAAAGTTCATTTCTTTAGACTTTAACCGTAATGCCTTCCGGTGGTGTCCCGGTCACGGTCAGTCCCATGCTTCTTGCTGTTCCGGCAACCATACTGATAGCCGAGGTCAGTGTGAATGCATTTAAATCAGCCATTTTGTCTTGAGCGATCGCTGTCACCTGGTCCCAGGTCACAGAACCAACCTTCTTACGGTTTGGTTCAGCAGATCCTGATTTTACCTTAGATGCATCGAGCAACTGAACCGCTGCCGGAGCTGTTTTCAGTTCGAACTCAAAAGTCTTGTCCTTGTAAACCGTAATGATAACTGGAACAAGTTTGCCAGGCATGTCTTGCGTACGTGCATTAAAACGTTTGCAAAACTCCATGATGTTAACACCTTTGGAACCCAGGGCAGGACCTACCGGAGGAGCTGGATTTGCCGCTCCGCCTTTTACCTGCAATTTGATGAATGTTTCTATTTCCTTTGCCATAATTGACTTCAGATCTTATTGTCTAATAAACAGGTTATCAGGAAGTTTTCTCTACTTGCATGAAGTTGAGCTCTACCTCAGTACCCCTGCCGAAAATCTTGACGATAACTTTTAATTTTTTCTTCTCTTCGTTTATTTCTTTGATGTCTCCAACAAAATCGTTGAACGGTCCATCAATAATTTTTACCATTTCACCTTCAATGAAGGGCTCTACCATTGACTCCACCAGACCTTGAGAATCATCCACTTTCCCGAGCATACGGTTAGCCTCGCTTTCCTGCATAGGAATCGGGTTTTGCCGCCCTAGGAAATGGATCACATTGGGCATGTTGGAAATACCTTGTACCATCTCAGCTGAGAAACGGTCAGGGTCTGCCTCAAGTAAAATATAACCTGGAAGGATATTGCGATCAAGGATCACCTTTTTACCGTTCCGGATTTTATACACTTTTTCTGAAGGCACGAGCACCTGGGTAACGACGTCGTCCCAACCTGCCCTTTTAATTTCCAGCTCGATACGCTCTTTGATTTTGCGTTCTTTTCCGGAAATCACCCGTAATGAGTACCATTTCTTGCCTTCAGACATTCTCTGCTGAATTATATGTTGTAAAGGAGTTCAGTAATTTGCTTGCTGACTGCATCCATTAGCAGTACAATCAGGGCAATGATCAATGAGCCCACCAAAACCACGCGCGTACTCGCAATAAGGTTGGCCCATGTAGGCCAGGTCACCTTATTGACCAGCTCGTTGTAACTCTCGATGAGATATAATTTAATTTGTTCCATCGTCTTTTATTCTACTTGTTCCGCTCTTTTGATCTTTTAGCGGTCAACCTAATACTTTTGGCAGGGAGGACAGGAATCGAACCCGCAGCCTACGGTTTTGGAGACCGCCGCTCTACCAATTGAGCTACCTCCCTAAACTCGTTTACCTCCTGATCTCGCTTTCTGAGAAACCGGGATATAAACTGGATAATTTATTCAAAAGATTCCGGCAGGGAAATCACCCTTTGGCCATTTGCCTGCCGGAATACTCATCAGTATTTAGTCAATCAGTATTACTAGTCAAGAATTTCAGTTACCTGACCGGCACCAACCGTACGTCCACCCTCACGGATAGCGAAACGGAGACCTTTTTCCATAGCGATCGTATTGATCAGGGTCACTTCAAGTGCAACGTTGTCACCTGGCATAACCATTTCAACACCTTCTGGAAGCTTGCAATCTCCTGTTACGTCAGTTGTACGGAAATAGAATTGTGGACGATATCCGTTGAAAAACGGGGTATGGCGACCACCTTCATCCTTTCCAAGTACGTAAACCTCACATTTGAATTTCTTGTGTGGTTTTACAGAGTCTGGTTTGCAAATAACCATACCACGGTGGATCTGGTCTTTTTCAATACCTCTAAGCAGAAGACCTGCGTTATCGCCCGCTTCACCTCTGTCAAGGAGTTTGCGGAACATCTCAACTCCAGTTACCGTTGAGGTCAGTGGCTTCTCACCTTCTTTCATCATCCCGATGATCTGGACAGTATCACTTGTATTAATTACACCACGCTCGATACGACCTGTTGCAACTGTTCCACGACCTGTGATCGAGAACACGTCTTCAACTGGCATAAGGAATGGTTTGTCTATTTCACGAACAGGATTTGGGATTTGAGAATCCACAGCATCCATAAGTTCTTTAATAGAGGCAACGCCGTTAGCTTCGCCTTCAAGAGCTTTCAATGCAGAACCTTTGATGATCGCAGAATGATTGCCATCGAATCCATATTGCTCCAGAAGTTCGCGAACTTCCATTTCAACTAACTCGAGCATTTCTGCATCATCTACGAGGTCAACTTTATTCATGAAGACCACAATTTTAGGCACACCTACCTGACGTGCAAGCAGGATGTGTTCACGTGTTTGAGGCATTGGTCCGTCAGTAGCAGCCACCACGAGGATAGCTCCATCCATTTGAGCCGCACCTGTAACCATGTTTTTTACATAGTCAGCGTGGCCTGGACAGTCAACGTGTGCATAGTGACGAGCTACAGTCTCATATTCTACGTGAGCTGTGTTGATAGTGATACCTCTTTCTTTTTCTTCCGGAGCCGCATCAATTGAATCATAGGATGCTTTTTTAGCTAATCCCATGTCCGATAGTACGGAGGTAATTGCCGCGGTAAGGGTCGTCTTCCCGTGATCTACGTGACCAATCGTACCGATGTTTACGTGTGGCTTGGTCCGCTGAAAGGTTTCTTTTGCCATTGATGTTGTTTTTAAAAGATATTAATGAACGAAATACTGATTTCTATGTATGTTATTTTCAACTGATAAGCGTCTGAGCCAATGAAGGGAATTGAACCCTTGACCCCTTCCTTACCATGGAAGTGCTCTACCCCTGAGCTACATCGGCTGATACCACAACCTTTGTTGCAGCCTTTAGAGCGGGCGATGAGACTCGAACCCACGACCCTCAGCTTGGAAGGCTGATGCTCTACCAACTGAGCTACACCCGCCCATGCCCGGTGCAGGGGGTAGGATTCGAACCTACGTAGGGCGTGAGCCCGCCGGGTT
>DASXWI010000630.1:0-5866 GCA_036503755.1 Saprospiraceae bacterium
ATGATATCAGCATAATGATTGATGACCTGGCGCAACCTGAGTTTTGCGATTGGGCTATAGGGATGCTCACTACGTAATTTAGATGGTGCGGCCTCTTTGCTGGGCCAGGGAGGTGCGATGGTTTTATATCCCTTGCTTTCGAAATAGGTTTGCCAATGATCCCATCCGGAAGCATGGACAAAGGCACCGTGAATAAAAATAACCGTCTTAGAAGTAATCGTTTTCATGATCGTCAGCTTTTAGTTTGGACAAAAGTGAAAATAAATTGAAATCAAATACAAGCCAAATGAAAAATGGTAACGATTTCAACGGAAGTCAGTTACCCGACCTCCGTTGAAAACGCATTCAGGATGGCATAGGATTTATGTTCAGGGGAATGTGTATTTGGTTCTTGTGTACAACTATTATTTCGATATGGATTTAGCTGCCTTTTCAATGACATCCGATACCGCTTTAGGCTGAGACATAAAGACAAGATGGCTTCCTTTTACTTCAGTCACCTTTAACCCTGCCCTTCCGGACATAAATCGTTGGGCATCGGGTACGATCGTTTCATCCTGTGTCGCCAGCACATACCATCCGGGTTTTGTTTTATAGGCAGGATGTGGGATGGTCGCACCAAATACGGAAGCAGAAACAGGAACTTGTGAATCTGCCAGGAAGGCGGCTTGCGCAGCAGGGATATCCGCGCAAAAGCCAGAGTGGTATTTCGCTTTATCATACCAGACAAATCCATCTTCAGGTGCCATGATTCCAGCTTTTGGTGCAGGAGGTGCAGATTTCAATAACGTGAGTAAAGGCTCATCCGCTGCAGGAACAAATGCTGCAATGTACACGAGGCCTGCTACTTTAGGATCATTGCCCGCTTCGGTGATGATCACACCTCCATAGGAATGTCCGACAAGAATCGCGGGACCATTGATACGAGCCAATGTTCTTTTCACAGCAGCAACATCATCTGCAAGACCTGTATTGGGATTACCGACAACACTGACATTGTACCCACGGGCTTTGAGATCCTCATATACCTCTAGCCAACCCGACCCATCTGCGAAAGCACCATGGACAAGAACAATATTCTTTATTGGGGTTTGTGCTGCAGCACTGCCTGGCATCATCAAGCCAATGGCAAAAAGTAAAAACAAGCTGAATGGCATAGCCACTCGTGGAAAAAAGGATTGTGTTTTCATGATAATAGATAGTTATAAGTGAAAAAATAAAATGGCATGGCGGAAAGTCTGAAATTGGAAAGCACCTCATGGTATTTATTAATGCATTCCTTTATGCCACTCCTATCGCTATCTATGCCAAAAAGTCAAGGCATTGAAAATCATGACCATAGACTTTTTTGCCTAAATCGTTTACCACGATATTTCGTGGTTTATCGTCGAAAACACCGAAAAGCCCTGCGTATATTGAGTCTGGATTTGCAAGTCAATGCGGATCCATTTTATATAAATGAAACCTGTCATGGGGCTACAATACGTACAAATTCGGTTGTTGTTTGCCATATTCTTTTGGTGCTGTTGCCAGCATGCTTCCTCACAGCCTGATCCAAAACTTACCCCTGATGACCTTGCTAAAAATTTAAAGGCTACCAGTCAGGATACCCATCGTGTAAAAGCATTACTGGACATGGGAGGATATTATCTTTTCAAGAAACTTGAACTGCAGGCAGATCTCGATACTGCAATGCCCTACTTACAGCAGGCGCTTTCTTTAAGTACCCGGCTCGCGGATGATAAATGGAAAAAGGAATCGCTATGGTATATCGCCTATTGTTATTTCGAAGGAAAGGATACGGTCAATGCTATGAAGACATCCACCCAACTTGCACTATTGTATGGCGTAACAGAAGGTAAAAAAGCTGAAGCAGATACATGGGCCAAAATGGGTTCTCTTATCCTTCGTCATAAGGACAACTTCCAATCGGTCATCCAATGTTGTAAAAATGCAAGGGCTATTTATGATGAACTTGGGGATAAAAAGCGGTCCATTGACATGTATAAAGAAATTGCCGATATGCATCTTAACGAAGGCAAATTGGCGCAGAGTGAAGAAGAGTTGTTGGAATGTATTGAGATGTATAAAGCAATTGGTTCTCACAACCTGCATTACACGTATGATCTCCTGGCAGCCGTTTGCATCAATCGTGGCAACCTCAACCGGGCTCTTAGGTATGGGCTCGAAACGATCAAAAGTATGAGAGCCACCCAGGACACTGTTTTTGATCATACCTTTTACTACAGGCTTGGTAATATTTACTGGCAGTTGGATAATATGCCGGAAGCTATTTCCTGGTATCGGAAAAGCCTAGATAATCTCCCAAACAAACGGTACTCCATCCGCACATCAGTTGCCCAGGGAATGATCCGGCTTGGAGAAGCAAATCAAGCAAAGACTTTCCTTGACACCACAATGGCTCAAAATCCACCGATGAACCAGACCGACAGTGCCTACATGGCACTTGCTTATGGTTTATGCTACAATGCGCTTGGACAGTTTGCTAAAGCCGAGCGATCATTCAAGGAATCGTTCAGGCTTCACGGACTCTATAATAATATCAACAGCACCACCAGCCGTATCAACTTTGAATTTGGAAAATTCTTAGTGGAGCAAAACCGCTTCAGCGAGGCTATTCCTTATCTCCAAACGGTCCTTGAGATATCGGCAAGTCTTGCTGATGTTCAGCGTCAGCGTGATATCCATGCACTTTTTATCCGTGTCGATTCTGCGCTTGGAAAATATCCTCAAGCCTTGTATCATTTCAGGCAATACCAGGTGCTCAATGATTCCATTTTTACACTTGAAAAAAACAGGCAAGTTGAAGAACTTCAAATTCAATATCAGACAGAAGGAAAAGAACGCGACATACTTTTCTTACAAAACGAAGCGCTGTTGCAGGCTTCAAAGCTTGGACAGGCCCGTTTGACTAAAAACCTCATGATTGCTGGTACTGGTGTTTTGTTGTTTATTCTAGCCTTGCTCTGGAGCCGATACCGGATTAAACAAAGAACCAACCGAATGCTTGAAATCCAACAGTTAGAAATCAATCAAACGAATAGCCGCCTGCAACAACTGCTTGAAGAAAAAGAATTACTCATGCGGGAAATTCACCATCGGGTCAAAAACAATCTCCAGATTGTGATGAGCCTACTCAATACGCAATCCTCCTTTCTTGAAAGTGGTACGGCCTTGACGGCTATACGACAAAGTCAACAACGGATTCATTCGATCTCGCTCATTCACCAGAAGCTTTATCAATCTAATAGCTTCACCAGAATTGAGATGAGCGGGTACATTCATGAATTGATTGATTTTTTAAAAGACAGTTTCAACACTAACCAACGCATCACCTTTGTGACTCACCTTGACGTGGTACATCTCGATGTCACCCAGGCCGTTCCTCTTGGCTTGCTTTTGAATGAAGCTATTTCCAATGCTTTGAAATATGCATTCCCCGATGGACGGCAAGGAGAGATCACGATTCGATTTCATCATGTAGTGGAAGACCAATATAGTCTCTCAATCACTGACAATGGAATTGGTTGGCCACCTGGTTTTGATCCACTCGCCACCAATTCCCTGGGAATGAGTCTCATGAAAGGTTTGAGCAAACAGCTGAATGGAAATTTCCAGATTGAAAACGGCACAGGACTGAGCATCCGGTTAGTCTTTAAAGCAGATGACCTCAAAAGGGATGAAAATCAAACCGACAAAATCGTTTCACCAGAATCAACTCCTATTATATGAGACGAAAACTCTTGATTGTAGAAGATGAATTTATCGTGGCCAATGACCTTCAGCTCATTCTGGAAGGCCATGGGTACAAGGTGACCGGCATAGCTTCATCCATGACAGAGGCTCTAGAAATGATCGACAATGACAAACCTGAAATGGTCTTGCTTGACATTCAATTAAAAGGACGCCTTAACGGTATTGACCTTGCCGTAAAACTTAATGAGATGCAGATTGCATTTGTCTACTTGTCCGCGAATTCAAATCAAAGCATCCTTGAAGCAGCAAAAGTGACACAGCCCTATGGATTCCTGGTCAAACCATTCAGGACCAAGGATATCCTCATCATGCTGGACATTGCCTGGTACAGGCATGTTCATCGCCATGACCTGCCACCAAAAACGTCAACAATCCATCAGCCGTATGATGCATTCAATGGTATAGTTGGGGAAGACAAATGTTTCCTTGAAGTACTTGATCTTGTCACGCATGTTGCGCCATCTGATGCAACCGTCCTGCTCTTAGGAGAAAGTGGAACGGGTAAAGAACAAATTGCAAACCGAATCCATCAACTTTCTGAACGCAGAACGAAACCGTTTATCAAAATCAATTGCACAACATTGCCCGCCAATCTAATTGAATCTGAGTTGTTTGGGCATGAGAAAGGGGCATTTACCGGTGCAATAGAAAGGCGCATTGGTAAATTTGAGCAGGCCGATGGTGGTACAATCTTGTTGGATGAAATTGGTGAAATGCCTCTTGAGATGCAAACAAAACTATTGAGAGTCTTGCAGGAAAAGGAGATCGAGCGGGTAGGTGGTAAATCGCCCATCCGCGTAGATGTACGGATTATATCTTCAACGAATAGGATACTTGAAAAGGAAGTGGCCGATGGAAAATTCCGTTTGGATCTCTATTACCGCCTGCAGGTTTTCCCGATCACCATACCCCCATTGCGGGACCGGCCTGGTGATATCCCGCGATTGACGGAGCATTTTGTAAATATGTATTCCAGGAAATTTGGTAAACCTATAATTGGAATTGCATCTACGGTCATGGAACAATTTCTTACCTATTCCTGGCCTGGTAATATTCGTGAATTGGAACATCTGATTGCCCGTAGTATCTTATTGACCAAGGGCAAAAGAATTGAGGAGATGTATATGCTTCCTTCATTGAAAAATACAACCGTCACAACCGGATCAATTGAAGAACCTATCAAAACTATCGAAGAAAATGAGCGTGATCACATCCTCTTTGCCTTGAAAAAATGTAAAGGTAAAATCTGGGGACAAGGCGGTGCTGCGGAAATGTTGGGGTTACCTCCGACGACGTTACAGTCGAAGGTGAAGAAGTTGGGGATAAAGAAAGAGTTCAGCTAAAAAACATAGATGCGCTGACGCAAAATAAATTTTGCTGACGCACAAGCGTAAGTGAACTTACGCTTAACGATCGTGTATTTTGATATGTGCAAACTGCGTTTGCACATATCAAAAGCCATTAAAAATTGAAGAATGATGCAAGCTTCGCTTGCATCAAAAAAAACAAATGTTAAGCGTAAGTTCACTTACGCTTGCGCGGATGCAAGTTTTAACTTGCGTAAAGTCTTTACCAATCACTTACATCAATTTCCATTATAGCTTCCAACCCCATATAATTCCGCATGCTGCTATATAACCAGTCTTCGGGTTTTTCAACCCACCCGGCGCGCACAGGGTTCTGATGGATATAGTTCAGTTTTTGCTCAAAAAAAGCATGTGTATCGATCAATTCGGCATGATTGTTATGATTCCAAAATTGATAAAAACTATCCCGGCTATTCTTCCTGGCGGCAAATTCAAATCTCTTTAACATCCAATCCTGCCTGCTCTCCGGAACTTCTTGTATAGCTTTCAGGATTTTGCTAGCTGTATGTCGTTTGATGCTTTGAACTATGGATGGTAAGTTTCCTGCCTTGGCCCGCAAGATGCTGTGGATGTGATTTGTCATCAGGGCATATCCCCAAATTTGCAAACCTTTCTCAGCACGGCAATACCGAAGACTATCTAAAAGTATATCCCTGTAAATTCTTCTTGAAAAAATATCGACCCAGTCTACTACCGTAAACGTAAGGAAGTAGGTACCTGCT
>DASXWI010000631.1:0-9326 GCA_036503755.1 Saprospiraceae bacterium
AGAACAACGCATGTGCTTACTATTGATACATGCCTTCACGGGCCGGATATGTCAGGCGTGGTACCTGTAGCGATTGCTCATCTTCATGGGGGCAAAGTAGCTCCTTCTAGTGATGGTGATCCTGATCTCGCTTTCCCTCCAGGTGATTCTTCTGGGATATACTATTACCCCAATATTCATCCAGCAGGCACTCTATGGTATCACGACCATGCTTTAGGTATTACCCGGCTCAATGTTATGATGGGACTTGCAGGATTATATATGTTGAGGGATAGTGATGAGTTAGCTCTTGCTCTGCCTTCCGGAGAATTTGAAATTCCATTGGTAATCCAGGATAAATCATTTAATGCTGATGGCTCCATTCAGTATCATGAAATGTTTAATGATCATTTTTTTGGAAATGTCCTAATGGTTAATGGCAAAGTATGGCCATACCTGAATGTCAAAAAGGGAAAATACAGATTCCGAGTGGTCAATGGGAGTAATTCGAGAGCCTACACATTAGCCTTGTCTAATGGAGCGACTTTTACACAGATTGGAAGTGAACTTGGGCTTCTCGAGACACCTGTCTTGCTTGATTCCCTGACCATACTCCCTGGAGAGCGCTATGACCTTATCGTTGATTTTTCAGCGTACTCTACTGGGACCGAAATCGTGCTCACTAACAGTGCGCCCGCACCATATCCAGGTTTTGCTGGCGTAGGCGTCATTCCTAATGTAATGAAGTTTATAGTCCAGGGACTATCAGGCTATACCCAGACATTACCAACTACCCTCAATGATATCGAAGAACTTTTGCCCGGTAATGCGGATAAAGAAAGATTGTTCGAACTCATGACAATGCCATCTCCTCCATGCGGTGAACATAGTCATACGATGTGGACCATCAATGGACTGACATGGGATGACATCACTGAATTTCCTGTATTGGGTTCCACAGAAATTTGGACCTGGCACAACCAGTCAGGAATCTCACATCCGATGCACATGCATCTTGTTGCTTTCCAGATCATCGACCGCCAGGTAATCAATGAAGCTACTGGTGAACCGGAAGGACCTTTTATACAGCCAGCTTCAACCGAGAAAGGCTGGAAGGATACAGCAAATTGTCCACCCGGATACCGGACCAGGGTGATAACTAGGTTTGACGGATTTACAGGGCAATACCCATATCACTGCCATATTCTTGAACATGAAGACCATGAAATGATGAGACAGTTTGAAGTACGTCCATGCATCATAGTTAGCGAAATTGTGGGTGAAGAACCTGGGTCTTTACCCTATGCTATTCATTGTGCAAATGAAGGAGATACTATTTTCTTTAGCCCTGAGATCGCAGGGGATACTATTGTTGTTCTTGATTCATTGTTGATTGACAAAACCTTGACTGTTTGGAATAACAACTCAGCATCTGTGACTATCAATGGAACAGGCACATCAACTTTGATGGTGGTGAATCCTGAAGTGCAAGTAACACTTAAAAATTTCAACCTGATAGGCGGTACAGGTGAAAGCGCCAGAGCAATACAAAATTATGGACAATTGATCCTGGAGGACATGAACATTTATGATTCTGTTCTTAATCCATTCTCTGGAAGTACAATAGGTAATACAGGGATATTAGAAGTAAAAGGTAATTGTGGGCTTTATTTTTTTCCTGATTGAGTTTTTCCTTTTATGCATTAAACAATGCCGCACAAACTCATGACGAATCCTTATGATGATAACCCCTATTAACCAACGCTTTAGTAAAATATTAGCATTTTAAGACACACCAACATAGAAAGAGATGGTATAAATTTTCGGGATTTTACCTATATTGACATTTCATCGCTTAACCTAACCTGATTTTAAAATGAAAAGAATTTCTTATTTAATGTTGGGGATGTTCTACCTCGTGGTGGTATCCCAATTTACTGCGTGTAAGGATGATGATGATCCGGATCCTGATGTACTTTCCAGCTTCACTTATGCGGTGGATGCAGTCGATTACAAAAAAGTAACTTTCACCAATGCCTCCCAGAATTTCTCTGCACTTTCCTGGAATTTTGGCGATAACTCCGCTTTATCAACTGAAACAAACCCGGTGCATACTTATGCAGCAACCGGCGCTTATACCGTAACCCTTACTGCGACTTCCTTGAATGGAAGCAATGATGATGTTTTTTCTACTGTAGTTACAATCACTGATCCCAATGCTGAACTTACTAAACTCGTAGGTGATGTTTCGAAAACATGGAAACTGATACGTGATGTTTCTACCGGTAATTTCCCACTTCAGGTTGGACCTTATGACAGATCTACGATTTGGTGGTCTTATGGTGGTGCTGAAGATATTGCCAATCGCCCATGTATGTTAAATGATGAATGGACTTTCGGCCGCGATGGTTCACTCGTGTATGATGCTAAAGGAGACTATTGGGCAGAAGGAGATTTATTTATGGATGGAGCCAATAATATTTGTGCCAGTACAAGTGACCCTATGCTTGGAAAAGATGGTGAAAATCTCTCTGCATGGGGAGGAGGAAACTTCACATTTGAACTAACCACGGGAACGGAACCTACGCTTAAAGCCATAGGTAATGGTGCCTTTATTGGTTTCTTTAAGTCTGCAACTGAATATGAAGTCAGCAAACTGACTCCTAAAGTGCAGAATGAAATCATCTATGATGTAGTTAAATTGACAGATGGTGATGTGGACACATTGATTGTAGAAGCAAACTATCGTTTTGAAGTAGGTGATCCAACATATGGTGGTTACTGGAGATATGTATTGGTTCATTATGACAATCCAGCCAACGAGCCACCAATTCCTGGACCAGCGCCTACAGCTAAGTTTAATGTGTCTATTAATGGCTTGACTGTAACTGCTACCAATACATCAGATCTTGGTGTGACTTATTTATGGGAGTTTGGTGATGGGAACACAGCAGCTTCTACAGATGCCACACATACTTACGCTGATGGAGGTGCATATACGATCAAGTTGACGGCTACCAATCCAAATGGTTCGACTTCAACAAGAAGAGAAGTATTTGTATCTGCTTCGGCATTAACGGATGCTGATCTTCAGGCGGGTGCCTGGCGTGTACGTAATGCTGCAAATTCTGTCGTAGTCGGTCCTGGCCTTGGTGACGGATCCTGGTGGCAGGTTCCTGCCAATTTCCTTGATGGCTCATCTGCAGGTGTAGATGACTGGTCATGTATGGTCAATGATGAGTTTATCTTCAGTGCAGGTGGCGTATACCAATATAAAACAAATGGAGATGCGCGCAATGATGGCTATATGGGTAGTCCGAATGGTTGTATTTCAGATGCGCAGTTAGCCGCTAGCGGAAATGGGGCCGCATTTGGAAGTGCAACGCACTCCTATACCTTTACTCCTTCTGCCGGATCCGATAGAGCGAAAATAGTTTTGACCAATGGTTCCAGTGGTGCTGCTTTCATCGGTTTCTACAAAGGATATTATGGTGGCGAAAATTCAAATGGTGCGAATGCGCCAAATGGTGGAAGCCTGACCAATCAATATGAAGTGGTTGGTTATGGCAAGAGTGCGACAAAAGAATATCTGTATGTGTCTGTGGATATTTCTGCAACGCATGATGGTAGTGCATCATGGTCCATCGTACTAGAACGATAACCATAGTTAAATAAAAATTATGTTTGATCAGGAGTGAGAGCGAGTTACGGTCTCGCTCCTGATTTTTTTAAAAACCTCCTGAAACCTTCGCGCAACTATTTGATGTATAACTGACAAACGTGTTGACTATGAATAAAATACTTACCCTGTTCTTATTCTTTTTTTCTTTTACTGTCGTGGCCCAGGAAAAGGTGTATAGTGGAAAAGTAACGGGAGCAGATGGTGTCGGTTTGACCGGAGCCATTGTCGAGCTACTTGGAACAGGTAGAGGGACGACCACCGATTTTGATGGTGCATGGAGTATCGTTGCTGATACAGGAGTTATTCGCATCAGTTATACCGGGTTTGCTTCACAGGATATCGAATTGAGTGATCAATTAACCATAAATATTGTCCTTCTTGAAGCACCCGAGTTCCTCGAAGAAGTTGTCGTCATCGGTTATGGTGTACAAAAAAAGAAAGATCTCACCACAGCAGTAGTGACCGTTGACCAGGAGGCTATCAAAGACCGTCCGATCGTTTCACCTGCTGAAGCTTTGCAAGGAAAAGCTGCCGGTGTTCAAGTCGTCCAATATTCCGGTAAACCGGGGTCTGATGTATCCGTTCGAGTCAGAGGATCTACATCTGTGTTGGCCGGTAACGAACCATTATATGTCGTTGATGGAGTACCTACTACGGACATACGCGGATTGAATCCAAATGATGTCGCAAGTATGACTGTTCTAAAGGATGCTTCTTCTGCAGCCATCTACGGCGCTCGTGCTGCAAATGGTGTTGTCCTGATCACAACTAAGCGTGGTGTTGGTGAAACACCTGTTGTCAGTTTTAATATGTATGCTGGTGTTTCAAAATTGCGAGAACCTATCGAAGTACTCAATACCAAAAAATATCGTGAACTCATAGAAGAAATTATGCCGGGAAGTCTTGATCCTGCAGCTACAGATTTCAATGATTGGAACGAATTTGTTTTTGGAACAGGAATTAATCAATCCTACCAGCTTTCCTTTTCAGGAGGAACTGAAAAATCTAAATATTATGTATCCGGAGCATATCTGAATGAACAAGGAATCGTAGAACCCGCCAGGTTTGATCGTTATTCTATCCGGCTGAATCTTGACAACGAACTCACCTCATGGTTGAATATTGCTACCAGTTTTAATATCCTCCATTCTGATACCAAAGACACTCCGGATAATGCAAGTTCTGGCAGAGGAGGTGTTATCATGAGTACGCTCAATACACCCCCATTCCTTAATGTGTATAAAAAAGACGGAAGCGGACAATATGATCCTAATCCCTTCCAGCCTTCCTGGGAAAATCCTGCAGCCTACATGTTTGGTGCCGACCAACTAGCTATTGATGATCGCTTGTTTGGCAATCTTGTAGCAGGCGTAAAAATCCTTGAAGGATTACAATTCAAATCCAATCTGGGTATAGATATTAATAATCATCGTTGGGATTATTACCTGGATCCCTATCGTACCAATTTCGGCCGTCAGCAGAATGGTATCGGTCGATCAGATAAAAGCAATACCACTTCTTTACTCTGGGAAAATACCCTCAGCTACCTGAAATCATTTGACAACCATAACTTCACTTTCCTTGTAGGGAACAGTATCCAACGTTCGAAATGGAATGACTCCTATATTGAAGGAAATGATTATCCCGGAGATACCAATGTCACTACACTCAATGCTGCAAACAGTATTCGTGCATCAACAGATATCCAGGAATGGTCCCTCGCTTCTTTCTTCGGAAGGGTGACGTATGATTTAGCCAATAAATACTATTTAACCGCGAGTGTGCGTAGAGATGGTTCATCCAAGTTAGCAGAACCGTGGGGTACTATGCCTTCGTTCTCTGCCGGATGGCGCATAAGTGCTGAGTCTTTCATGGATGGTGTCACTTTTATTGATGACCTGAAGCTTCGTGGTGGATGGGGACAGAACGGTAACCAGGAAGGTATCCCTAATTATGCCCAGTACGGTTTGGTGAATTATTATCGCCGGCCACCGACTAATCCATTATCTGGTCCTTCTGCCGTGCAAGTGACTTATGGTAATCCAGACTTAAGATGGGAGACCACAGCACAATCCAATATTGGCTTTGACGTCGCGATGTTTAATTATCGTGTCAATGTCAATTTTGATGCGTATATAAAAAAGACAAGCGATGTATTGCTGAATGTTCAATTATCCAACTCCCTTCCGATTACCACTATTCAAACCAATGCTGGAGATATTGAAAACAGAGGTATTGAGTTTAACATCAGCACCATAAATATTGATAAAACAGTCCGATGGAATAGTGACCTGAATATGTCCTTCAACAAGAATGAAGTGACGGCGCTTGAATACACGGATGTTTATTATTTCGGGAGGATTTACAGTAATAACCAGGATGTTTCAATCCTGAAAGTAGGTCTGCCACTCGGCTCTTTCTTTGGCTATGTTTCTGAAGGGGTTGACCCGGAAACCGGTGATATCAAGTACAAGGATGTCAACAACAACGGGATTTTTGATACGGGTGACCGCACAGTGATTGGGAACGCGCAACCTGATTTTGTATGGGGATTTACCAATACAGTAGGTTGGAAACGTTTTGACCTTAATGTCTTTTTCCAGGGAAGCCAGGGCAATGATATCTACAATGCCACACGAATTGATCTTGAAGGAATGTTTGACAGCAAGAATCAGTCAGTAGATGTACTTAGACGTTGGACACCGGAAAATACGAACACAGATATTCCACGTGCAGTTGGCGGTGGCAATGTTGATAATGTCCGGAATTCAACTCGGTTTGTGGAGGACGGATCTTATGTACGATTGAAATCTGTTACACTCTCCTATGCGCTTCTTCAAGACAATCCGAAGCTGAATGCAATTCGTAACCTGAGTATCTATGTCACGGGCCAGAACCTGCTGACCTTTACCAATTACAGAGGCTTAGACCCGGAAGTGAATGCTTTCGGCAATAGCGCTACAGAATTGGGGATTGATTACGGAACATATCCCCAGGCCAGAACGTTGATCTTTGGTGTAAATGTTGACTTTTAATAAATGGATATCATGAAAAATAAATACATACTTCCAGTCTCTTTTCTTGTTCTCCTGACCTTTACTTCCTGTGAGGATTTTCTCGATATCCAACCGACCTCGCAGAGCATTGCTGTTGAGAATACCAGTGCCGACTCGATTTTATATAAAACAGCTTCTGATGTAGAAGGTGCGTTGGCGGGAGCCTATGGTGATTTCAAGAATGAATATTACCAATTGGATTATTTTGTCAATGGGGATGCCCAGGCTGATGGTGCGTATGCAGGTGCAGACAATCCGGCCAATTTTCAAATTGACGATTATAAGATCGATGCTACGAATACCAATGTGAGCCGTGATTGGGCTTACTTGTATTCAACAATCGGAAAAGTCAACAACATCATCAACAATGTGGATGCTGTACCAGATCCTGATCTCACGGATACCCGCAAGAAGGAAATTCTAGGTGAAGCATCTTTTATCCGTGCCTTCATGTATTTTCAATTGGTGCAACTTTGGGGTGATGTTCCCTTACAATTGACTTCTGTAACGACGATCAGTATTGATATCCTACCGGAAATTTATCCGCAACTGTTTCCACCTCGGTCACCAAAGGAAGAAGTTTATACGCAGATTATAGCTGATCTTGAAGTAGCGTTGGCCAATGTGAAATCTACAGCAATAAATAAAGGCTATGCTACAACAGGAGCGGTGAATGCCGTTTTGGCAAAAGTGTATGCTACCATTGAACCCCATGACTGGGTAAAGGTGAATCAATACTGCGATGCAGTTATTGCAGGCGGATATTCGTTGTTGCCGGAGTTTGAAGATCTGTGGGGCCTGGAAGAAAATACGGCTGAATCTATTTTCGAGATCAATTATGATGGTGGAAGTAGCGACGGAAATTGGGGAACAAAAATGTGGAGTGGATTGGATTGGAAAAAATTCAACATTCCTTCCAATGATCTTGTCAAAGCATTTGACGCAGAACAAGATCATATCCGGAAAGATGCCTCAATCGTTTGGCTTGATGTAACCGGCAAATGGTCTGATATCCATTGGCCACAAACAAATTATCCATTTATCAATAAATACAGGAATTATACGGAAGGCAGTAATCAAAACAATATTTTTATCCGGCTTGCGGATATTCTCTTATTGAAAGCAGAAGCGTTAAATGAAATGGGGGATGTTTCCGGTGCTGCCGGCTTGGTTGACCAGATCAGGGGGAGAGTTGACCTGGCTCCGACAACGGCTAGCACACAAGCAGACATGCGTCTTGCTATTGAAAAGGAGCGTAGGCTTGAACTCGCTTTCGAAGGACATCGTTGGTATGATCTTAAACGTACAGGCAGAGCTATAGAAGTCATGAACAATGCAACAGGTGTAGGAGGGGAAAACCTAGGCTATATGCTGAATGATAACAGGTTGGTTTGGCCAATACCACAAGCTGAACTTGATAAGAACACAGAACTGACACAAAATCCAGGATATTGATTTATACACCAAGCCGCATGCATATTACTAAAGGATATTGCATGATTAACATCAGCAAGATGACATTTTTAATCGCTGTATTATTCTTTGTGTTCAGTTGCAAGGATAATGATATGCCGAATCCGGTAGATCCAACTGATCCTACGATCAAAGGAATGGCCAATGTCTGGTTGACGAAAGGAGATAAGACCAAGTTGCTGAACAAAGAAGCGGATCTGAATATCACGGATAAGAAAAGCGGCACCTGGCCTGTCATCGAAGTGGATAGCACGGTCAAATTTCAGACCATGCATGGATTTGGTGCTGCTCTAACCGGGTCATCTGCTTTTCTATTAAACAAAGAACTGACTCCGGCTCAACGTACTGATGTACTCAATGATCTATTTGATGCAGAGGAGGGAATTGGGATTTCTTATTTACGGCTTACAATGGGTGCTTCGGATTTTTCACTTTCCGATTTCACATACGATGATCAGCCCATTGGCAGTACCGATTTTGCTCTTGAAGACTTTACACTTTCGAGGGACCTTGAAGATGTTGTACCTGTAATGAAAGAAATCATCCAGGTATCACCAGAAATCAGCCTGATGGGATCCCCGTGGACGCCACCGGCATGGATGAAGACAAATGGTCACGTAAGAGGCGGACAGCTCAAACCAAATTGTTACTCTGTATATGCGGATTATTTTGTCAGGTATATTCAGGCTATGAGAGACCAGGGTATTGACATCACTTCAGTGACTCCGCAAAATGAACCTCTTTATTTTACCGCTGGCTATCCTTGTATGGAGATGCAAGCCAATGAACAACTAGATTTTATCAAAAACCACCTTGGTCCTAAATTTTCTGCTGCGGGGCTTGATACGAAAATCATTGTATATGATCACAATTGGGACGTAACTGATTATGCGATCACAATACTCAATGATCCCCAGGCAAGCCAATGGATTGCAGGATCTGCATTTCATGCTTATGCCGGTGATGTGTCAGCGATGAGTACGGTTCATAATACGCATCCCGGAAAAGAACTCTACTTCACCGAAGTTTCAGGAGGTGCCTGGGCCAGTAATTTTCAGGACAACCTGATGTGGAACATGCAAAACATCTTTATTGGTACCGCCAAAAACTGGTCTACCACCTCTCTGATGTGGAAC
>DASXWI010000632.1:0-3401 GCA_036503755.1 Saprospiraceae bacterium
ACGGGATCAGCAATTTTCAGTGGGGGCTTAGTGCATGGCTCAATTATGAAGTGTTTCCTGGTTTCCGGGTTGAAGCAGGAGTGAGACAGCAAATGAGTGACATATATGTCATGGAGGAATTTCAGTTTTTTATTTTAGACAATAACAGCTACAAGCCACTGACACTTTCTGCTGGGATAAGCTACAGGTTATTTAGCAGCCCTGCTGAAAATTAAAGACATGAATGATTCTGTTATGCAGAGATTGTTCGAAGAACAAAAAGTTTCGCACGGAGTACACTGAGCACACGGAGTAATATTTCTAACTTATTACCAATCACCACGCCTTCGCCTTAGCCTACGCCTTAACTTTCATCACCTTTCCTGTCGCCATCACATTCCCTTTTGCATCAAGGATATGGTAGAGATACATTCCTTCACTAAATGACTCAAGTGAAATCACTTCACGAGATGAAGCAAATGGTTTCATCATTAAGAGCTGACCATTTATGTCATACAACCTCAATGTATAAATTCCGGGAAGCGTATTTTGTAATTCGATTGTGACTTCGTCAATGGCAGGGTTGGGAGAAATAATCACTGAAATGGTTTCTCCGGTAACAGGATTTATGGCACTTGGGAGACCATTGTCTTTATATTCAACCTGAACAGCATTTAAGCCGGTAGAATCTACTGTAACAACTGCAATGGGTTCCTTTTCGGTATTGCTGATGAAATTGAAGGTGATTGTTGTGTCTGTAGGGAAAG
Organism: Saprospiraceae bacterium; assembly: GCA_036503755.1. Taxonomy (GTDB): domain Bacteria; phylum Bacteroidota; class Bacteroidia; order Chitinophagales; family Saprospiraceae; genus Opimibacter. Next base: position 747 of record DASXWI010000632.1, read on the forward strand.
CAAAAGACCCACCGAGCAAGACACCGATATCAATCCATCCTAAAATTGTGTGAACGTCAATACCCGTAGAGGTATAGATGGTTTCCTTTTGTCTGAGGACCTCATAGGTGCCCCCGGGGATTGTAAGTGATCCATATCCTTCAGCAACTAAAATTCGGTGGAAATCAAGCCTTATACGGATGGAATCAAATAATCCAGTAGATATTCCAAGACTATCGAAAATCTCACTTGGGATTGCAGAAGTAGGAAGAGAGACAGTTGCATTTGAAGTAAAGTTATCTACATCAAAGAAAGAGAGGGGTGCGTTGCGTTCCACATAGGGAGGATTATATTTAAAATCTGCTTCAATAGGAAATCCTCCTCCAAGTCCTTCACCGGTTATTCCAAGAATAGCAAAGGTTGAATTACTTTTTGAATAATAAACTTCTGCTCCCACATCATTGATGGTGACGAGGTCAGCTCCTGGAAAATTGGCATAAGACGATCCTTCAACGGCAAGCCGAAACACAGTTTCTGTACGCGTAGAAGGAGTTAATGAACTAAAATCCCAAACCTGGGGACCACCCGATGCAGTCATGACAATTCCTTCAGGAGAAAGGTCAGTAGCTGTCTTAAGCGTATCGCCGGCATCCGGGAATGTGGCGTTGGTAACAATGATTTGGGCGTGGAGCCATGCAGTTGCAAGCATCAGCATGGATATGATGAAGGTGTATTTGTGTTGTTTCATGTTCTTATTTTTTTATTTTCCTAAAGATAGGTTTTTCAGCAAGTTAGAGGAAACCTTCTAAGCCCTAATCTCCTAAGCTATTCATTCGTGAACACATCACGAATGGTATACGCCGTCTGCCCCGTCTGTCCATAATACGTCTTCATCAGCATATCACTGATAAAACCTAAGATGAGAAATTGAATACCAATCAGGAAGGATAATAAAGTGAACATGGGCCAGAACGTCTCTGACATATCCTGACCGCGAAAGAACTCCTTGAGTGCCATTAGGCCCGAGAAGAAACTAAACAAGACAATGAGGATACCCAATGTGCCCAAAAAATGAAAAGGCCGGACAGCATATCGATTCCAATACCAGATGATGAGCATGTCGGCGAATCCTTTCAACGTACGCTTCATGTTGTATTTCGACTTGCCGGCGGTACGGGCACGATGATTTACTGCAAGTTCGCCGACATGAAAACCACGCATTTTCAGCAATGCAGGAATGAAACGATGCATCTCGCCATAGAGTGTCACATTTTCAAAACATTCCTTTCTATATACTTTTAAAGTACATCCGCTGTCATGAATACCATCTTCCACCAAAAATGAACGGAGGACATTCGCAACACGGCTGACAAATTTTTTACCAATAGAATCTTTTCTGTTTTTACGCCAACCAGAAACTACATCAAGTTCATTGTCTTCCAGGTAATGAATCATGGTAGGAACATCACCAGGGTCATTTTGCAAATCACCATCCATGGTTATGATATATGGATTGTTAGCAGCTTTGATACCGGCATCAAGAGCTGAGGTCTGGCCGAAATTTGTCCGCATACGGATAACCGTGACCGGCTTGAGTGATTTTAGTTTTTTATAGGTGCCATCTGATGATCCATCATCAACCATGATGATTTCATACGCAGTTCCAAGCGTATTGGCAACAGCAACGATCTCTTCATGCAGTTTTCCGATGTTCTCTACTTCATTGTAAACAGGAATGACAAAGGAGACAGGTTGCATAGTTTGGTCTTCAGTTAGGGAATATCCTTATAGGATTTATACCAGGCCACAAACTTACGAATACCTTCCTCAAGATCAGTGATGGGTGCATAGCCTGTAAGTTCTTTCAATGATGAGGTATCCGCCCACGTGGATGGTACATCCCCAGGCTGGATGGGCAGGAAAATCTTTTTAGCCTCTTTTCCGAGGTATTTTTCCAGTAATTCGATGAAGACCAGCAAATTGACTGGCCGGCTACGACCGATATTGACGATACGATGTAGTTCTTCTTTTTCCGGTGGCTGGGTGATCAAAGCGAGGATTCCATTGATGATGTCGTCAATAAACGTAAAATCCCTCTCCATCATGCCTTGGTTGTACACGTCAATTGTATCTCCATGCGTGATCTGATCCGCAAATTTGAAATAGGCCATATCCGGGCGTCCCCATGGTCCGTATACCGTAAAGAAGCGTAAACCGGTTGAAGGGATTTTATACAATTCAACATAAGAATGCGCAAGAATCTCCCCGGCTTTTTTGGTAGCTCCATAAAGTGACACAGGTTTGTTAGTACGATCACTTTCTTTAAATGGAATTTCTGCATTCGCACCATACACACTTGAACTGCTGGCATACACCAGGTGTTTGACCGGATTGCGCCTGCAGGCTTCAAGAATGTTGAAGAATCCCTGGACATTACTATCAATAAAAGACTGGGGATGATGAATGCTATGGCGAACGCCTGCCTGGGCTGCCAGGTGAACAACTACTTCAGGTTTAGCCTCAGCAAAAAGGGAAGAGAGATTTACGCTGTCCAGCAAATCCAGGTAATAAAAAGTGAAACCTTTGATCCCTGTCATGGCCTTTCCCTGGATCAAATCGTCCTTGCCTATACCTAATTCTTCAAGCCTGGCATATTTAAGTCCGACATCATAATAG